>WFXK01000051.1 GCA_015490695.1 Bacteroidota bacterium
ACAAGTCTTTTTCTAAAGAAACGTGTGGCTCATAACCTACAGCCATTTTATCACCTTGGATAATTATTACACCTTCTTTTTCCTTTGCTCGTCCATTAAAAATGGATAAATTTATTTTCTCTGAACGACACAAATACAGTGGGCGATTGGCACCGGCAAACGTTAAGGTATTTGATCGTTTGTCCCACAAACACAAAGCGCAATCCATACCATCTGGGCGGGGTTCTTCACCACTACGGCTAAACACACTAATCACGCGCTTACGCGCTTCGTTTAATATCTCAGCAGGAGAACGTAAGCCTTGCTCTATTACTAATTGATTCAAAATATCATTACAAACCATGCTCATAAAAGCGCCTGGAACACCATGCCCAGTGCAATCACACGCTGCAAACAATACCGTATCGCCATCTTTATAAACCCAATAAAAATCCCCTGACACCACATCACGAGGTAAATACAAAATAAAATGTTCTCCTAACACCTCTTTACAATAACGTTCCGACGGTAAAAAAGAATACTGTATATACGACGCATACGAAATACCATCTTGAACTTCCTGATAAAGGACTTCTAATTCTTCATGGATCGCACGTAGTTTCTCGTATGCCTCTCGTAATTCGGTAATATCCATATCTATTGCAGCTATCCATACTACTTTTTCCTCCCTTACCACTGGTGTCAAGGTCGTCTGCACATAGCGTTTGACTCCATCTCTGCGAACATTTTCCCATTCAAAGCGAACAGGTGTTTTACTCTCCAAGCATTGCCTAAACAATTGTTCAATTTCAGAATGTTGAATGATTTCTTGCAAGGTTTTTCCTTGTTCTTGTTTGAAAGAAGTTAAGTTGTCAAAGCCTGTAAAACGCTTAAAGGCTTCGTTTGCCCAAAGGATTTCTCCGTTTGGACAGCAGATATAAATGACATTAGAGGTTTCACGGGCTACCAAGGATAGACGTTCTATTTCTACTATGTAGGCTTTTTCTCTTCGTTTAGTTTGTACCCTTAATACGGAAAGCCATACTACAGCGGCTACGAGCGAAATGCCTGCAAGCCCATACAACGCATACGCCCACCAAGTCATGTACCACGGTGGTAAAATCCTGAACGAAATCATCGCCTCCTCCGATAACACCCCATACACATTCCGAGCCTGTACCCTGAACGTATATTCTCCAGGCGGTAAATTCGTGTATTCTTTTCTTGTCTCTTTTGTATAAGCGCTCCAACTTTCATCAAAGCCTTCCAACATGTAATGGTACTCTACTTTATCTTGATGATAATAATAAGGGGCAATCCACTCAAAAGTAATGTTGTTAAGAGCATAAGGTAGTACCAACTTAGGTGTCTTTCCCCAACCACCCCATAAAAGACTATCTTTTTGCTCCTCTTCTGATTGCTGTAATAGCGTAGATACTTTCTCTATGACGCAAGGGTATTTTTCTAAAAAGTTTTCTTTTCTGTGGGGGGAGTAGTGGGCAAGTCCAAAGTCGCCCCCTATCCACACCCCACCTTCGCCATCGGGATAAAGCGCACGTATAGCACCCATTTCCACAGCAAAAGAAAAAAGAGAATCTACCATATAACCCGAGACAGAAGGAATTAACTTATAGATAACATCCCCGTCTTCACTAACAACATCTATCCATAGTGTGCTATCTTTTTCTTCTTTTAATCTAAACACTAGTTTAGTTGTATCGCAAAAGGTTTTTCCAAATGCACACAAGGGTTTAGCATAGAGGGTATCATCACTGAGATGCAAACGAAAAAGTCCTCTTGCAGTACCCAATAAAATTCCCTTAGAAGTTAAAAAAGGGTACACGTTGCCTTGAGGAATTTTTAACTGCTTTGCATCAAGATGCTTCATTTGTGTAAAAGTAAAACGCTTTTGTTCTTTCTGCAGTTTACCAACAAGAATGCCATTAGTCCATAGCCCTACCACAAGCCACAATCCTGACGTGTCCAAAATAACGCTTGTTACGTCTTCGGGGATTTTATTATACTCAGCAATTTTTTCAAAGCACTTTCCTTTTTGAAGATAGGCAAACAGCCCATCTCTACCTCCTGCAATAAGGTAGGGCATAGTGTAAAATACAGAATAAATATGCTTCTTATCTATAATTTCTGCAATGTATTTATCTCCCTTGGTTTGCAAAAACAGGATGGCTTTCATACCTGCAACCATTACACCTTTTTGACCAACAATAGCAAGTTGAATATTCTCTCCTTCAGTTCCTTCAATAGGCTGCAACTTGTCTCCTGAGAAGCTATCCAAAGGGAAG
>WFXK01000052.1 GCA_015490695.1 Bacteroidota bacterium
CGTAATTGCTTACCTACTTCCTTAAAAATTAACTGACAAATCTGCTGCACTTCATACGTAGAAAACCCCCAAGTTTCATAAAGATAAATTTGAATAAACTGAATAAAAGTGATATCATTTGAAGAGCAATCTATAGAAAAATGTCCCTCTGCTGTGTGAATGCGTTTATAGTATTGCTGATAAAGCAGTGTTTTTAAAGTATGGTATTGCGCTGTGTAGACTTGTAGTTGGTGGTAAAGGTGTTTTTCAACAGCGGGATTGAGGGCCTTTAATAAAGGGATGAGTTGGTGCCGAATCCAATTTCTTTGAAAGCGAACCGAGCGGTTAGAGCTGTCTTCTCTATAAGGTTGTTGGTGAAGCGTTAAAAAAGTTTTGATTTGGGCTTTGGTTGCGAAGAGTAAAGGACGGCGAATCCAACCGCGTGTCATTGGTATCCCTTGTAATAAAGAAGCATGTGCCCCTTTGAAAAAACGAAATAATAACGTCTCTATAACATCATCTTTGGTGTGGGCTGTCAATAAAAAATCATAACCGTAAGTGTCCCGTAAATATTCAAAAAATGCATAACGTACGTTCCTTGCAGCTTCTTGTAACGATTGTTTTTTATAGGCTTGCCATTCACTTTCTGAAACTTCATGATAATGGAAAGGGACGTTCCAGGTTGTGGCTAATTGTTTTACGAATTGGGCATCTGCATCGCATTCCTTAGGACGTAAGCGATAATTCACATGGGCGATTGCAAAATGGCACCTACTTAAATGAAGGATAAGTCCTAAAGCCACTGAATCACTCCCGCCACTGATGCCTACTAAAAGTTTATCTTCTTTAGAAAACAAACGATTGGTTTGTACAAAGTCCCAAAATTGTTTGGTTAATGAATGGGAATCTTTAACCACTGGCCTTCTTTCAGGTCTTGATTAGGATGTAATTGGTTGATTGCTCGTAGTTGTTCTATAGAAATATGCGGGAAACGTTGTTGAATGCTCCACAGCGTGTCTTCACGACGCACGCGGTAATATAAAAACTTTGGTTTCTGAATAGAATCGCTTGCACTCTCTTCGGGTAATGGAATAAAGATTTTTAGATAAGTTCCCGGACGCAAACGCTCATCATAGAGTCTATTCCATTTTTTAATAGAATCTACGGCGACTTCGTAGAGGTGGGCAATATCTTCTATGGTTTCCTCTTCTTGTACTTCATGGAAGTGGATTTCTGTATTAGGGGGGGGCAGAATCACATAGGCTAAATTAGAGGAATCTATTTCGGCTTCGGTTTCTATGGTGGCTTCTGGAGCATTTAACAGATGACGATTATAATAAAAAGCAGTAAAGGCTTCCGAAGGAATTCGCAACACATAAGGATAAGTAGTATAGGGAACAACACCCCGTCGTAGCTCCGGATTTAATAAACGCAAAAGTTTTTCATCTACTCCCATGATTTTTGCTAAATAGCGTAAAGAGACTTTTTTTCTTAGGATGTGGATGGTATCGGTGTAAAAAGTATAATGGACGGGTTCTGGGTAAATGCCATGTTCTTTAGCGTATTCCATAGCGTAGTAAGCGGCGATAAACGCAGGAACATACCCTCGTGTTTCCCGTGGTAAATAAGGCATTAACTCCCAAACATTTCGTTTCCCACCTGCTTTTTTTATGGCTCTGTTCACGTTCCCAGGTCCACAATTATAAGCGGCGATAACTAAAAGCCAGTCTTTATAGATGCTATAAAGGCGTTTTAAGTATTTCGCTGCTGCTACGGTGCTTTTGAAAGGGTCTCTACGCTCATCAATATAGGAGGTGATTTTAAGTCCGTAGTAGCGTGCTGTGGGATAGACAAACTGCCATAGTCCAACGGCTCCTGCAGGCGAACGCGCCGTAGGCACTAAAGCACTCTCTATAACTGCCATGTACTTTAACTCCAAAGGTAACCCCTCACGGTCAAAAACCTCCTCTATGTAAGGAAAAAACAAAACACTCCTTCCTAATAACTTCGCTGTTAAATCGGGATATTTTTCAATGTAAACTTTTATAAACGCTTGCACCATTGGATTAACTTCCAGTGGGATGACCGACTCTAAAGCTTTTAAGCGCTCTTCTAACATTTCAGGGGATATAGTTGGGTCGTAAGGGGTTTTAACAGGGGTTTCTAATAAGGCTTTTTGCGGTGCTAAAAATCGTTCTTCTATTTGTTGCCAATAGACTAAGCTATCCAGTCGTTGTATCCAAGTTTCTGCTTCTTGTTGATAGGAAGATTGTGCTGCAAGGTACAGTCCCCACACCCATAAGATTGCCCAACGTTTCATGACGTTATAAATAATGTTTGATAAAAGAGAAAAGTTGTGCTTCTTTGAACCAAGGTGCCATCCATTGGTGGGCAATAGGTAATCGCTCTACGCGCTCTTGAAAGGGAATAGAAATTGCTGGGATTCCAGTTAAATTAGCAAAGACTGTATAAATATCGTTTAGGTACATGGCTACGGGGTCGGGACGTTCATTGGCACGAAATGCAGGCGTTGGTGTCGTAGGCGAAACAATAAAATCGTATTGCTTAAATAACTCTTCTGTATAATTTTTCATCAAACGTCTTACTTTTTGTGCGTGTGCATAATAGGCATCGTAATACCCTGTTGATAACACAAAAGTTCCTAATAAAATTCTTCGTTTTACTTCTTTGCCGAAGCCTTGGCTACGAGTTTTTACATAAAGTTCTTCTATATCTTGTGCTTGAGCACGGAAGCCATAGCGTACGCCATCGTAGCGGGCTAAATTAGAAGAAGCTTCCGCAGTGGTTAATACATAGTAAGTGGGGACAACATATTCTAAGTAAGGGAATGCTACCCCTTCAACAACAATACCTTTGTTTTTGAGGTTTTCAATAAGTTTTTCCATTGCGTTTTTGATTTGTGGGTGTAGTGCGGGGTCTTCTAAGATTTCTTTGAAATAAGCTACTTTGGGGGGTTGTTGCCATTGGATAGTTTCCCAGGGTTCTACAGGTTGATTTACAGAAGTATTATCCATGGGGTCTTTACCAGCCATGGCTTGGTAGAGCAGGGCGGCATCCCGGACCGAGAGGGTAATAGGACCGATTTGGTCAAAGGAGGAGGCATAAGCGATGAGTCCGTATCGGGAGATGCGTCCATAAGTGGGTTTGAAGCCGATGACGCCACAAAACGCTGCAGGTTGTCGTATAGAGCCCCCTGTATCGCTTCCTAAGGCTGCTGTAACCATCCCTGCAGCAACCGCCGCCGCACTACCCCCAGATGAACCCCCAGGCACTCGGGTCAAATCTAACGGATGCCTCGTAGGACCATAATAAGAATATAAGTTCGCAGAACCCATAGCAAACTCATCACAATTTAATCGCCCTAAAATAATAGCACCTTTATCAATAAGTCGTTGTAATGCTGTTGCTGTATAGACCGCCTCATAACCTTCTAAAATCTTAGATGCTGCCGTTACCTTGTGTCCCTTGTAGCATAGGTTATCTTTAATCCCTAAGATAAGTCCCGCTAAAGGAGGTAAATCTTCTGGATGTTCATCATAAAAAGCAGCTTTTTGTAATGCCTCCTCTTCCCAAACTTCTATAAAGGCATTGATAGCGTTGTTTTGTTGTTGAATTTGTTCCAGATAATGTTGAACTAAGTCTGTGAAGCGTTGTTTGCCCGCTTTCAGTTCTTGTTGTAATGCATGGAAGTCCTTAGGATGACTCCACATCTTTTTCTTGATTTTTTTCTTCTATGCCTGCTGCTGCTTTTCTGAATTCTCTTATGCCTTCTCCTAATCCTCGGGCGAATTCAGGAATTTTTTTCGCCCCAAAAAGGATTAAAATGACGACAGCGATAACGATAAACTCCGGTACGCCTAACCCAAACATCGCTATAGACAATTTACTTTTGCAGGGCAAATTTAGAAAAAATACCTTGCAACGAAATCTATGAAGTTTGTGAACAATCTTTTATCTTTGCCAAATCGTATGAAGATTCCCCATTTTTCTCTTAGTGAATTAGTCTATTTGGTTGCTCTGGATACTTATAGGCACTTTGGTAAAGCCGCAGAAGCCTGTCATGTTACCCAACCTGCTCTAAGTACACAAATCAAAAAATTAGAAGACATCTTAGGAGTACGAATCTTCAATCGCGGAACACAACCTTTAGAACCTACTCCCATAGGAAAACAAATCATAGAACAAGCACGAAAAGCCTTAAAAGAAATTTATCGTATAGAAGAATTGATTGTAGAAGAAAAGCGACAGCATCGCGGATATTTAAACGTAGGTATCATCCCTACGCTGGGACCTTATTTGTTACCGCGAATTTTAATTCCTTTAAAAGAACGTTATCCAGAGCTACGATTAAATATCCGAGAACTTTTCACTGAACAAATCATTTGGCATTTAAAAAGAGACCTTTTAGACGTAGGGATTTTAGTTACGCCATTGAACGATGAGGAACTAACAAGCGAACCTTTATTTTATGAACCCATTTTGGCGTATGTACATCCTGAGCACCCTTTGGCTGAGCAAGCTACGGTTTCACTACAGGATTTAAAACGAAGTGAAATGTGGTTGTTGACCGAAGGACATTGTTTTCGGAATCAGGTTATTAACTTATGTCGTGAAGATAATAGTTTTATAAAAGGGGTTTATTATGAAAGCGGTTCTTTAGAAGGTGTACAAAAGATGGTAGAAAATTATGGGGGACTCACTCTATTGCCTGCGCTCATGGCAGAAGGGATTGCCCAAGAAAAACAACGTTATCTTAAACCCATAACACCAGAAACGCCATTAAGAGAAGTTAGTCTTCTTTTCCATCCGCCTGTAGTAAAAGAAACCAAAATCGCTATTTTGAAAGAATACATTCAAAAGAACGTTCCTCAAAGTTTTCTATCGCCTGATATAGGTGCAATTGTACATTGGCAATGAAAAAAGTGGTTTTGTTCGTTAGTGTGTCTTTGTTGAGTGCACAAATCATAGATACTATGTGGGATTCGCGTGTTACGGTTTCCGATACAGTGAACAAGCGTTTGAATGTGGTAGATGGTTTTACGGTGCGGGTCATTCAGCCTAAACGACGGAATAGGAAAGGACTGAAAGTTCGCTATGGAACTTCTTGGTATTATCTTCATGTGATTCAAGCCAATGAGGTTTACATTGATAGTGTGCGGCTGAATAATCATGGAAAGCGGGTGTATTTGTTGATTGCTTCACCGGATAAAGTGATTCCTTGGCGTTTGCCCTCAGAATTAACAATGCAAGCCCAGTATCTAAAGGGAATGATTGACAATGTAGATAGTTTGATTAAAGCCTATCGTAAGAACATTCGTCGCAATGAGCGGGCTATAGATAGTTTACGTTGCTTATTGAAAGGCAAGCCTTATCGTCCAGATATACGGCGTAGAAAGCGCTTAGCACGGTTGTTAAAAAGGAAAAAAGATTCTACAGCAACCGATACAGTCATTCCACCTCCTATAGAATTGCCGTTAAGTGAAGAAGATGAGATGTTAGTCCGTGAACAAATTCACAAAAGGCAAAAAGAAATTCACTATTGGAAAAGAGAGATTAAGATTTATCGGGAGTTTAAAGCGAATAAACGGGGGCGGTCTGCACCAAAGTTCTTTACTCGTTATTACTTCCGTCGTGGATTTAAATACGACATTTATGCACAAGTTTACGGGTTACCAACCTTTTATCGCGACCAACATTGGTTAAATCCTCCTATAGGCAAACCCAAATCGCCTAAGCACCGAGTAGAACATGGTGCTTTCGGTATCAAAACCTGGAAAGTGCGCATGGATAGTAAAAAGAAAGAAAAATGAAGTATAAACGTATTTTAGCCATAGATGTTGGCTTGAAGCGGTGCGGATTAGCTTGGACAGACCCTCTACAAATCTGCGTTCAACCCCTTAAAGGAGTGGCAACGGACGCGTTAAAAGAAACCCTACAAACTTTATTCCAACA
>WFXK01000053.1 GCA_015490695.1 Bacteroidota bacterium
ATTTATAATCCTGAGTTTTTAGTAGAGCATTTAGATGCGCGCATCACGGTAGCATTAGAGAAGATTGGGCAAATAGTTAGGGCACTGTTAGTAGAGGAGGCGCGTCGTTTTAAGTTATCGGCAATTCAACTACAGATTTTACACCATTGTCATTATTTAGGAGAGGGCAAATGCAAGATTTCAGAGTTAGCCGAGTACTTCGGAACGACTCGTGCAACCATTAGCGAGGCAGTAAAGGTGCTGGTTAAAAAAGGGTATTTGCGCAAGGAGGTTGCCAGTGACGATGCCCGTAGCCGCTACATCGTCCTAACAGTCAAAGGCGCTCAATTGATTCGCTCTACAGAAGAGCTGTTAATGCCCTTGAAAGAAATCGTCCATCAATTACCGCAAAAAGACCAATGGAAGCTCAACCGGCTTTTACAAGAAATTATTTTCCTCGCTTCTAAACAACGCATCATCCCTAAACCTAACATGTGTTTCACTTGCGGCTACTATGAAAAACGAAATGGAAAAGCCCATTGTCTGGAATTAGACAAAACCTTAGAAGACAAAGATTTGCGAATCAATTGTCCATTTTATTCGCTTTCTAAACCTTTTGCATGAGACATGTTTTATTAGCGGGTTATACAGACAAGGGCGGAGCGGGCATCGCAATGATAAACCTCTTTCAGGCACTTCAAAACCATAAGCCTGAAAGCATAAAAGTCTCTTTATGGATAGAATGGAAAACCACTAAAAAACCTTTTTATTCTCCATCATCCCCATGGAAGCGCCTTTTTGCTATCATCCGCTCCGCCTTAGATGAAAAAATCGTCCAACTAAAATACCCCCAACACATTCAAGATTTTTTCTCTTTCCAAATCGGAAAACTGCCCGACTTCAATCATAAAACTTTAAAACAACTTCAACCCTCCTTGTTACACGTCCACTGGATTAACACAGGCGCACTACAACTAAAACATTACAATGATTTTCCTATATTTTGGACCCTGCACGACTTATGGGCATTTACAGGTGGATGTCCCCATCCCTATCAACAATGTGATAAATTTCAATTCCATTGCGGAAACTGTCCGTTGTTAAATTCAAAAAAAAAGAAAGACCTTGCTTACAAACGCTTTAAGCAAAAACAAAAACTTTACAAACGCATAAAACGGCTTTTTTTTATTACCCCAAGCCGCTGGCTAAAACAACAAGTAATGAAAAGTGCTTTATGGAACAACTATCCTATAAAAGCAATTCCAAACACTTTAGATGTTCAGTGGTTTGCTCCTTACCCTAAGGAAGTAAAAAGTTTTTTAAGGCGATTATGGAGATTTCCTGAAGAGCGATTCATTGTGTTAATAGGTGCTCCTTATCGGCATAAAGCAACCATCACAAAAGCCCCTTTGCAAAAGTTCATTGAATTACTTTGGGATACTCCTTCCTTAGCACAACAACTGCATTTCGTTTTTTTAGGACACATCCCTTCCATGCCTTCTTTACCCACTTCTGCTTCTTTCATTGACAGCATCCAAGATATTTATACCATGGCACTTTTATACAATGCCGTAGATTGCTATTTACATTTTTCCCTTTATGATAATCTTCCAAACATGATTATGGAAGCGTTAGCCTGTGGTGTTCCCTGCTTAGGCTTCGCCATCGGTGGCATCCCAGAAATGATTCAACACAAAAAAAACGGTTTTATAACGACTGCTAACGATTTAGAAAAATGGATAACCTACCTTCAGCTCTTATTACAAGATAGCAAGTTCTACCTTCAACTATCTGAACAAGCAAGGGCGCATGTACTTACCCATTTTGCACCTCAAATCGTAGCAAAAAAGCACTGGGAATACTACCAAGCGGCTTTTTAATACTCCAAAGCACCTATATCCGGTAGTGAATCCCGTGGTTGATTAAGGAAATCCACCAACGGTGTAACAGCAGGTAAAACCACGCCCTTGTTAATTGCAGGACTATTGGCACTTAAACGAAAAGAAATACTATCCTCATAAGCTTGAGGCGCTTCAAAAAGCGGGTCTTGATTAAATAACGTATTCGTCGCCTGAATAGCAGAAGGTTTCGCATGCTTTAATAAACAATTTTGAAATTCATATTGTAAAAAGTTGGGGTCTGCATCTATACCCACTTCATTGTCTTCACTGCCCCAAACGATGGTGTTAATACACTGCAAACGGGCATAATAATGCGGTCCTTGTTGTGCAAAAGCGGTTTTAATGCCCAAAGTAGGGTTTTGTCTTCGGAAAAATAAATAGCTATAGTTGGCTAAGGTGCAGTTTATTAAGCGGGTAAAGTGGCTTCCGACAAGCACCACAGCTCCCTCCCTGCAATTATGAATAATGCAATTTACCAATTCTACTTCAGGGTTTGCCGCAACATTCATCGGATTACGACTTTGTAAAAGCACACCATAAAAAGCCATGTGTTCAACAAGACATTGTTCCATCCGCAGTTTTTTACTTCCGTCATTTCTTGTGCTATCAATACCTATGCCGATATTGGCACCACGGATATAAGCATGACGCAAAACACAATTGTTTGCTGATGGCATTAACCATATTCCAAACCATTGCCCTGGGGTTTTAGGATAATCGTGGTCAAAGCGTACGCCGTTGAAGGTAACGGGCATGGAAGTCGTACCTAAAACCTCTAAACTTCCAAATACATAAATACCTGAGACTAAAAAGCCATCTATGTTACGACTGGTAAAATGCAATCGGGCACCTGCAGGAATCGTAACCTTACAACCGCTGTCTACAATACAAAAACCATCTATCACAATAGGTTTGTCTGTAGGCAAGGTTACATTACACAACACCGAATCCTGAATAAAATACGCATCTATGATTTGTGCTTTCAAAAACAACTTCTGCGTTTGATTGCCTATTTTGAATACAATGGCATCCTCCAAGAGCCCTTGACGGGTCCGAATAGCATGTACCCAAACCAATACTAAAACGCTATCCCCTTTTAAAAGTTCATAATTGCGGACTTCGTTGGTATCTATACCATCAAACACGAAGAAAAATTCGGAGTTGGTTCCTTTTTCTAAAGTGATAGATTCAATTAAAAGATTGTTGTCGCCATTATTATAGACCCATGCTCGTAGCACAGGAGAGGGTAAAGTGGTAAATAAGCTATCGAAGCGGAGGGTATCTACAGAAAAGCGCAAAGACCCCTCCGCAGAAAACTGCAATAATGGTTTTTTACAACTAAAAAGTAAAAAAAGACTAAGAAAAAGGAGCTTTTTTAAGTTTAGAGTGGCGGTAATAAATCCCTTCCAAGTAGTAGAGGGTGTCTTCTGCGATGTGGATGCAATGGTCTGCAATTTTTTCTAAATGTTTAATGATGGCTAAAAGTTGCAGATAGTCGGAAGTTGCCGCAGGGTTTTGTTGGATGAGTTGAACAAAAAGGCGTTGGTCATAGCGGTGAATGCGGTCTATGCTATCGTCTTCAATAAAAACTTGTTTAGCTTTTTGGGCATCTTCTTCTAAAAAAGCTTCTATGGCTAAAGCAACAATGCGCAGTACGCGCTCCATTAAACTATGTAAATAAGCTTTTTGTTGTACCTCTTCCGCTATAGGCTGCTGCAATTGATTGATATATTGCGTAATGGACTTTGCATTGTCTCCCATCTGTTCTAAATAAAGATTCATTTTAATCGCAGCGAACAAAAACCTTAAATCTTTGGCTACGGGTTGGTGCAATGCAATAATTTTCTCGCATCTTGATTCTATTTCAATATCCATGCGATTAATTTTCCGTTCTTTTTTACGTACCTTTTTTATTAATTTAGGGTCTTGGCTTAAGATAGCTTCAGTACATTGTTTCAATTGTTTTTGCACTAAGGTTGCCATGGCTTGGAGGTCATCCTTCAGACTTTGGATTTCTTTTTCTATGAGGCTCATAGATTTTTCCGTTTAGCCATCTCTTTCCAGAAGACTTCTCGGCAGACGGGTTCATAGAGGTCTTGGGCACCTACGACGACCTGTCCTTCTATGGGTTCTTTTCTAAAAGAGTAGTGTGCCATGCGTCCTGTTCGGGTACATACAGCATGAAGTTTCGTTACGAACTCAGCAATAGCTAACAAATAAGGCATAGGACCGAAGGGTTTACCTGTATAGTCCATATCCAGTCCTGCAATAATCACACGGCATCCCCTATTTGCCAATTCATTGGCAACTTCTACAATCCCCATATCCAAAAATTGTGCCTCATCTATCCCAACAACTTCTACATCTTGCGCTAAAAGCAATAGTTCTTGGCTATTATGGATAATGGTACTTGGTATGCGTTGTTGATTATGGGAGACGATGGCTTCTTCATCGTAGCGATTATCCATTGCGGGTTTAAAGATTTCTACTTTTAATCCAGCGATTTGGGCGCGGCGCAGACGACGAATGAGCTCTTCAGTCTTTCCAGAAAACATGCTTCCACAAATGACTTCAATCCATCCGATTTCGCCTGGCTTCCAATGTGGCTCTATAAACATCGTGCCAAAGATAAAAATTAATGGCAACCGCAAGGATTATTCGGGTGGGCAGAAGGCTTGCGCTCTTTATAAAAACGGAAATATACCCCCCCTTGCAACCGATACGGCAGGGTCTCACAACCTACTACTTCACAAGCATTTTGCGTAAAATAAAGTCCTTGAAGGTAAAAGCCTATTGCTAACCCTTTGTGGTGATAAGGGTATTGAAGACGGAGACTATAAATAAGGAAAGGCGTGGAATTTAGCAGCGTCCCTACTCCTATTCCCATTCCCCACTGATGTCTGGAAAACCACAGCAGTCCTGCCCCAAGCACTTCATGCCATTGCTGTTGAGCAAACTGCTGTAAACTCCATAGAGCTTCACCCATCAAAGAAATGCGAATAATCGGATTACGGAATTTATTTACAAAATCTTTAATACGCCATTGCAGGAATCCACCTGCTTGGGGGGCGACATGCCAAGAGGCGATTTCTCCCGCTACATACCTCGTAGAAGAGCCTCCAACCATCACCCCTCCACTAAACCGCTGAGCGACCACCCCTACTGCAATAACCATAAAAAAAATGAAACGCATCATTAGTTAAGTCTTCATTTACGTTGCCAAATTTACAAATTCTATCACCAACTAAAAATTTTCTTTTTTACTTTATTGTGAAATCTTCTAATGCTGTACCAATAACACACAACGTCGCTCCACTTTCAAAACAACGCTGTATTTGCTCTTTAGTTCGCAACCCTCCTCCATAAATAACAGGAGTGTTCTCAGGAATCACCTTTTTCAATGTTCTTAAAACAAATGGAATGGCATCTGAGAACTTTGCCCCACTACCACTATCTAAATAAACTACTTGCATTCCTAAAAACGTTGCTGCTAATGCCGTATAAGCAACTAATTCAGGTTTATCTACAGGAATACCACGCGTTTGTGTGATGTAGTGCACTGTGGTTTGTTTCTCATTATCTAATAACAAATAAGCGGTAGGGATTAACTCAATTCCTTTTTGTTGTAATTGTTGTAATTGCGGCGCTGCTTGAACTAAATAATCAATCAAGTACGCAGGATTACGACCACTTACTAAACTTAAAACCAATATACCGTCTACCCCCTCTGCCAATTGCGAAGGATGCCCAGGAAACAAAATCGTCGGAAAAGAAAAGTTTTCTAATGCTTCTATTAACGCCGCTAAACGCCCAGGACGATGAATATAGCTACCTCCAATAAAAACATAAACAGGAATATGCCATTGCTGCAGCTTTTGCGCTTGTGCTTCCAACCAGGGATAATCCCACTTATCAGGGTCAATAAGCCAAGCAATTGCTTTTTCTCCTCGTTTTTCTAAATCTTTCCATACCGCCAAAATACTATTTTTTTCCATCCTGAAGGATTTTATCCCACGCTGCTAAAATCTGTTGAGCATGCTCTGAAGGCTTAACTTTTTTAATCACCCCTCGGATGATACCCTCTTCATCTATGAGATAAGTAATGCGATGGACGCCCTCGTAAGTTTTTCCAAAACGCTTTTTCTCCCCCCAAACCCCATAAAGACGAACAATCTTTTTCTCTTCATCCGCAATCAAACGAAACGGTAATTGATGCTTTTCTACAAACTTTTTATGCGATTCTACACTATCGGGACTCACTCCAATGATTTCAAAGCCTTTTTCTTGAAGTTCTTTATAAGCATCTCTAAGGTTTTGAGCTTCTTTTGTACATCCAGGGGTAAAGTCCTTAGGATAAAAATAAAGAATAACTTTTTTCCCTTTTAAGTCGGAAAGCCGAAAAGAAGCACCATTATGGTCCTTGCTTTCAAAATCGGGTGCTCTCGTCCCTACTTCAAGCAATTTCATTGCTCTACAGGTTTAAGTTCTAAGTTCATAAAAAATTGATGGAGGGAATCGGAAAGTTGTCGCAGCGGTTGTGGTATCCCTACCCGAAGATGGAATTTATAATGTTTCCCGTTGGCTTGATAAGTCAAATAAGTGCTGGGTAAATCGCTAATACCTTTATCGTCGTATTCACCACGGAAGTTTTCCCATTGAACTTTTTCTAAGGTTTCATAAAGCCATTTTTTTTGTTGTGCGTTGAGCATGCCTTGATATTTCCCTATTCTTTTTACGAAGCGTTTCCCTTCATAGGCGACTTCTCCTTTGGCGTTTACTTCCACACGATAGGCTGGACACCTACCATAGCAGACTGTACGCTCATAAGCAAGAAAAAAATCGGATGGCAGTGAAAAAGTCTCTTGAGGCTTTTTTGTTGTTTCTTTATTGCCTCCACAAGAGAAAGCACAACATAACAGGGCAGCAGAAAAAAGAAAGGTTCGCATGGTTTTTATAACTTTGTGGCAAAATTAACGTTTTTATGGAAAGAAAGGAGATTATCACTTTAGAGGAGTTTATCATACAGCGGGAGAAGGCTGAAGAGGGTTCCGGTGCGTTTTCTCAAGTGTTGCGCGACATTGCCTTAGCCGCCCGAATCATCCACTTCCACGTCAATAGAGCCGGCTTAGAAGATATCTTAGGCTCTACAGGTAGAGTGAACGTCCAAGGTGAAGAGGTACAAAAGTTGGACGAGTTCGCTAATGAAGTATTTCGTAAAGCACTGAGCCGAGGAGGACAAGTCTGCATGGTAGCATCCGAAGAAGACGAAGAACCTACCTTCATTGAAAACGCTCCTGCAGGCAAATACATCGTCCTTTATGACCCCTTAGATGGCTCCTCTAACATTGATGTGAATGTCCCTATCGGAAGCATCTTCTCCATCTACCAACGAAAAGACATGATGCGACCTGTACAAAAAGAAGATGCTTTAAGAAAAGGCGTAGAACAAATCGCAGCAGGATATATCATCTACGGCTCTTCTACACTATTGGTCTACACTGCAGGCAATGGCGTTAACGGCTTTACCTTAGACCCCTCCTACGGCGAATTCTTCCTATCCCACCCCAATATTCAAATGCCCTCTAAACTAAAATACTACTCCTTTAACGACGCTAACTTCAATAAATTCTCCCCTGAAGTACAACGTTATATAGAAGACTTAAGAAAACGTGCTGTAGAAGAAAAGATTTCTTCCCGCTATGTAGGTTCCTTAGTGGCAGACTTCCATAGAAACTTATTAAAAGGTGGATTATTTATGTATCCTGCGGTTTCGGGTAAACCCAAATTGCGTTTGTTATATGAAGCCAACCCTATGGCGTTTATTGTAGAACAAGCAGGTGGTGCTGCAAGCGACGGCACACAAAACATTCTAACTATACAACCGCAACAACTCCATCAACGAGTACCCCTCTTCATCGGACCTAAAGACGAAATCCAAAAAATCCAATCCTATTTATTAACTCATCAAACCGCATAAGCCAATGAAATGGGAAAATGTCCAAGCACTGCGTCAGCGTCTGGACGCCTTACACCACTATCTTTGACATCCCTAACAAAGAAAAACAATTAAAAACCTTAGAAGAGCAATCCCAACAACCTAACTTCTGGAACGACCCACAACAAGCCCAAAGGGTATTAAAAGAACTACGACTACTAAAAAAAGAATTAGAACAATTTCAAGAAGCTAAGCGCGCAGTAGAAGACACAGAAGTCTTATGGGAATTCTATAAAGAAGGAGAAACCGATTTAAAAGAAGTAGAAGAGCAATGGCAAAGGGCACAAGAAGCGCTTAATCAATTAGAACTGCAACAATTGTTATCCAGCCCAGAGGATAAAATGGATTGTTATTTAGAAATCAATGCTGGTGCAGGAGGCACCGAAAGCCAAGATTGGGTTGCTATGTTAGCACGAATGTACCAAATGTATGCCAATAAAAAAGGATTTAAAGCCCAAGTAGTAGAAGCCCAAAAAGGTGATACAGCTGGCTACAAACACATTACCATGGAAATCCAAGGTCCTTATGCTTATGGTTTTTTAAAAGGGGAAAATGGCGTTCATCGTTTAGTCCGTATCTCACCCTTTGATGCTAATAAAAGAAGACATACTTCTTTTGCTTCGGTTTTTGTTTATCCTGCCGTAGATGATACCATTAAAATAGAGATTCATCCATCGGAACTGGAATGGGATACGTTTCGCTCCAGTGGTAAAGGCGGACAACATGTAAATAAAGTAGAAACCGCTGTGCGCGTGCGCCATATCCCTACAGGCATCGTCGTAGAATGCCAACAAGAACGTAGTCAACACCAAAATAGAGAACGCGCCTTAAAAATCCTAAAAAGCAAACTCTATCAATTAGAACTCCAAAAACGACAAGAAGAAAGAGCAAAAATTGAAGCATCAAAGAAAAAAATAGAATGGGGAAGCCAAATCCGTAGCTATGTACTGCATCCTTATAAATTAGTCAAAGATTTAAGAACAGGGGTAGAAACCTCTAATGCCCAAAGCGTATTAGACGGCGAAATAGAACCCTTTCTAAAAGCCTATCTGCTGCACCAAAACCGAATAAAAAGTGATTCGTAAAATCTTTTTTCTTAGTTCTTTGCTTCTATACGCCCAACAACACGTCAGTCCCATCCAATGGATTTATAAAAACGATTCTTTGATTGTCTCCATAGACCAGACAAATACCATCAAAGTTTGGAACTTAAAAGGTAAATTGCTTTACAGCGATTATCGCTTTTCCCATTTAGCCCCTCATAGATTGCCCATCAATAGAGGACAAATCTGCTTTTTGTACCATAATAAACATTGGTATCAACTGAGCGTAGACACAACGATAAAAATTCAAAAAGTAGAAACTTTCGCGGAAACCCCTCTAAGTTCCTACCAAGAAAACGGAACAACCTTACTATGGCAAACCGCTAAAAAGCTTTTATTAAGATACGGCAAAAAACAAATTACCATCTCACTAAAACAATTTCCTCAAGCGGTTGGCTTAGAAAAAGGAGCATGGCGATGGTTTTGGAGTAGTAAAACCCATTTATTCCGCTGTTATAAAAAAGACTGTAAAGCGTTTGCACTTCCCATCCCCGCAGAAAACTTGCTTTACGTTCATGATTCTTTATTCATTCTCAGTCAGGGGCAACATTTATATTTCTGGGATTTTTCTCAATTACAACCTTTTCAAAACATAGATTTAGAAAAAGAACTTCAGCAAATTACTTTAAGAACCTATTGGGAGCGATTCAACCCGAAAGCTTATGCCTTACCCCTACTTGCTCTCCGTTATGGAGAAATTCCTCTATTAGACAGCGCCTGCTTCTATCTTAATTTAGCCCTGGTATTAGGATACCAATGGAATACCTTACTCCAATGGGATAGCACTTTTTTATCGTTATTTATCCAATGCCATCAAAAAGGGCAATTAGCTCCTTATAGCTATTATGCGACACAAATCACAGACTTGGCTGCTACACCTTTTTTTAAAATTTTAAAATGCATATTAGCCGAAGAAGAGGGTTGTAAAGCGCTTTTTTTACGTTTCAAAGACAGCATGGACGCAGAACAGCGTTTATTTTTAAGTACTTTTTTTGTTCCCGCTACTATTGAACGCATTACGATTTTATATCCGTATTGCACGCAAGACACGGCTTCTATTGCGATGTGTTTGCTTTTAGCTCAAGCCTATGCGATGCATCATCGTTATGAAAAAGCGTTAAAAATGGTTTATCCGCTTTATGAGCGTTATCCTTCAGAACCGCTTTTAGTTCGTTTCGTCGCAGAATTATTCTACGCCTTAGAAGACTATGCCAAAGCCATTGAGTTCTATTCCAAGGTCTTATCTTTATTAAGCACCGAAGAGGTTGAAAGCACCATTTTTTTAAAACGTGGGAACGCTTTTGCGAACTTAGGGGACCAAGAAGCCGCCTGCGCCGACTGGCATATCGCAGCAGAAAAAGGTAACGAAATAGCCCAAACCCTCGTAAAAAACGTTTGTTCTAAACCCTAATTATGCGCCTTTTGCTATTAGACCACTTTGATTCCTTTACCTACAATGTATTTGCTCTCTTTGCTCAGTGGTGTGAAGTAGAAGTTATACGAGTAGATGCACCGATTCCCAATGCAAAACAAGTAATAAATCGTTATCAAGGGGTGCTTTTGTCCCCCGGACCTGGAATGCCGAAAGACTATCCGCAAACGATTACTTTAGTTCAAGCGTTAAAAGCACAAAATGTTCCTTTATTAGGGATTTGCTTAGGACATCAATTGCTTGCATGGATAGAAGGTGCTAATATTGTCCCAGCACAACGACCTATGCACGGCAAAACATCTTTGATTTATCATCGGCAAAAACACCTTTTCCAAGGACTGCCCTCACCTATAGAAGCCATGCGTTATCATTCCTTGATTGTTCAACAACCGCTGCCTAAGTCCTTAGAACCCCTCGCTTGGACCAAAGAACAAGAACTTATGGCGTTCTATCATAAAAACCGCTATATTTGTGGAATACAATTCCATCCCGAATCTATTTTAACACCCGCAGGAAAACACTTAGCCTTAAACTGGATACAATTGATACAACAACTATGAGAGAATATTTAATAGAAGAAAAGGAGTTCAGCTATGTAAAAAAAGGGGAAGGCGAACCCATGGTGCTACTCCATGGACTATTTGGCACTTTAAGCAACTGGACACACGTAGTAGAACATTTTTCTAAAAAAGGCTATTGTGTATACATTCCTCTTTTACCTATCTATGAAGGAAAGACCTTAGATAAAGTCCACACCAGTGTAGAGGGTTTAACAGACTTTGTAACCCACTTTTTAGAAGCGAAACAATTGAAGAAAGTGCACATGGTTGGTAACTCCTTAGGAGGACATATCGCATTAGTCTATGCGCTAAAACATGGGGATAACTTAAAAAGTATGTGTCTTACAGGTAGCTCAGGGTTGTTTGAAGCAGGCTTAGGAAGCACTTTCCCTCGGCGACAAGATAGAAAATACGTAAAAGAGCGAGTAGAATACACTTTTTACGACCCCAGAACCGCAACAAAAGCCTTAGTAGATGAAGTATTCGCCATCATTAACAATCGTTTAAAAGCCTTACGCATTATCCATATTGCCCGTAACGCTCAAAGAACGAACTTACGCGACCAATTACCCAATATCTCAACGCCCACTTGCTTAATCTGGGGGCTAAACGATAACATCACACCCCCTTACGTCGCCCACGAATTCCATAAACTCCTACCAAACGCCAAACTCTACTTTATAGACGAATGCGGACACGCCCCCATGATGGAACAACCACAACGATTCAATGAAGTATTAGAAAACTTCCTAAAGCAACTATGAAAACAACTAAAGACTTTCTGCAAAAAGTTCCTTTTGTTTCTATTCATGCCACTGCTCAGGAAGCCCTAAAACAGGCTCAAAAACACCATCTGCAATGGATTCCCGTAGTAGATGAAAACCAACAATGGATCGGTATGCTGCCTATAAAAGCTTTAGAAACCCATCTTGATAAAAAACTTAGTGAAATCCCTCAAAACTTTTGGAAAGTTCAACATCTGCCTATCAAAGCGCACATTTAC
>WFXK01000054.1 GCA_015490695.1 Bacteroidota bacterium
CTTAGCAGAATGGATGGGGTATTTTTATGGATTTTTTCGCCTATAGTGGTCTTGGCGCAGGTACCTTCTTGGGTAACCACTATTGGCGGCAAGCAAAATGAAATCGCTTACAAAATGCAGCACGACCGCCAAGGAAATCTATACCTTGTCGGTAGTTTTGAAGACACCTTGCAAGTAGGAAACTTTCTTCTTGTTTCCAAAGGACTATGGGATATTTTTATCGCTAAATACGCTCCTGATGGAAAATTAATATGGGTAAAATCTATAGGAGGAGACAGCTACGACGTAGGCTATTGTTTAAGTATTGATTCACTAAATAACCTCTATATTGTGGGTTACTTTAGCGATACTGTTGACTTTAATCCTGACAACGACATCTATTTAACTTCCAGCCAAGGAAACTTAGATGGCTTTTTATTGAAATTGGCCTCTAGTGGACGATTCCAATGGGTAAGAACCTTTGGTGGCAATGGTATGGACGTGGCTAATAGCATAGCGCTTTGTGGTCATCAAATTGTAATTAGCGGATGGTTTGAAGGTAGTGCTATCTTAGGTGCTGCAGCAGCTGTCAGTAATGGCTTATGGGATGGTTTTCTTTGTGCTTACGACACTTCAGGCACCCCATTATGGAGTAAAACCTTCGGCGGAAGAGGTTACGATAAAGCAACTATGGTAATTGCTCACAACAATACCTATTTTCTAAGTGCAACCTTTCAAGATACTTTGCAATTAAAGAATCAAGAAGTTATTTCCTTAGGGGGTAGTGATGGTTTATGGCTGCAATACGACACCTTAGGAAACCTAATACAATTTCAAGCTTTCGGAAGTAGCGCAGAAGAGCAATGTAATGCCATTGCTGTAGATTCCTTACAGAACATCTATGTGGTTGGTAGTTATGGTGCTTCTTTAGCGGTGAGCTCAACCATTATTTTACCTTTTTCAGGAATGACCGACGGTTTTTGCATTCAATATAACAAGAATGGGCAACCACAATGGGCAACCGCTATCCGTGGAACAGGACGCAACGAAGTGAAACACATTGCCATAGACCCCTATGGGGCTATTTTCCTCACTGGCTTTTTTCAAAACACTGCCGCTATACCCCCTTACTCCCTACAAAGCCAAGGAAAAAAAGACCTTTTTCTTGTTAAATACGACCCTCAAGGCAACCCTATATGGACCTTCTCCGTAGGAAGTTCGCAAGATGAAAGAGGACAAGCCCTTTTAACTAATCCCCTCACTTTATTAGGAACCTTCTCACAACCACTCCAAGTGGGAAACTTCACACTAAACCACCAAGGACAACAAGATGTTTTCATCACTCGCATCTATGACCTTAATGCCACTACAACCGCTTCTCAAATTGCTACTATAAAGTTCTATCCTAATCCTGTAAAAGATAAGCTTTATTTACAACTTCCTTACCAACAAGGAACTATTACTATTACAAACAATCAAGGAAAAACCTTACTACATGCTAAGTGGGAAAACAAAAATTACTTCTTTTTGTCTTTATCCCATCTCGCCCCAGGAATCTATTATTTGAAAATTCAAGTTCGTAGCCATCACTTTACTTTCCCCTTCATTAAGGAATAGACACTAAAGTGTTCGTTTTTATAAACTTCTTTCCATTGCCATCCTTGTTCTTTTGCCCATAGCAGATAGAGACACAAGAAGTAGTTACTTCCTATAGTGGGCGTACATTGAAAGTGTGTACCGCGATGATAAAATATCCAGTAATCTATCTGTTTTTCTATATACCACTGATGGTACTTAAGTTGTGGTGCTTCCCATGGAAAAGTAGTTGCTTGATGATGAGTAAAGAGCGCTATAGTTTCAGGTTTGAAAAATACAATGCGCTTTTGAGGTTGACGCTTTAGAAAGGTTATTAAATCTTGAAAAGTTTGTTGGTGAATTCCTTCAGGCAAATAAGGAGTAAAATTTTTGAAATAGGCGGTATAGGGACCTATATAAAAAGCGATAAAAGCAGCCACGATAATCCATCGCATCTTCTTCAAATAGGTAAATCCCCAATGTAAACAGGTCCATAACATAAAGGGTAATAAAGGTAAGAAATAGCGTTTATCGGTTACGGGCCACAACCAAATAAGTAGGGCATAGAGTCCAATGAAGTAAACATAGATGCTGTGTTGCCGAAGTTGCCGAACTCCCCAAATAGTTAATGCAATCGCTATCAAGCGCCAAAGCCAGCGAAACAGAAAAGAAGCGTTTTCAAATCCCATTAAGCCATAATAAACAAACTGCGACACGAGCTCTTTCGCCTTAAAAATCAGAACTTCTTTCCAAGAAAGATGTTCTAAAGCGTACCATGGTCCTACGGTGAATTGTTGTAAAGTACGAGGATAAGTCTTTACTGAACGTAAATAGACCTCAATTCCTTCAGGTTTTGCAAAAGCAAAATAGATTATCACTATAGCAGCAAAGAGCCCAGTAGCATACAGTAATTTTTTAAAAGGAATCTTTTTCCATTCGCTTAACAGCAATGCCAACAACAAGGTCCACCCCGCTGTTCTTATCAAAATAACCCACAAAAGCACAAGGTACTTAGGAA
>WFXK01000055.1 GCA_015490695.1 Bacteroidota bacterium
CACCTTTAGAACAATAAGACAAACTCCACGTCCCTGTCGGATACGTAGGTACTGCAATTAAATAACAATGGACTTTTTCTTTGCCAAAAATATCATAATACAAAAAGTAAAGTTCTTGGAATAATTGGGGGCTATAGCGGGGAGATTCGCTTTGCGTTACCATGATGCCTTTGTCGGTCAATATACGATAAACGTTTTCGTAAAATTCTCTGGTAAAGAGTCCTTCACCAGGACCTAAGGGGTCTGTAGAATCTACGATGACTAAGTCAAAGGTGTTAGATGGAGCGTTTTTAACGTATTTCACACCGTCTTCTATGATGACCTTTGCTTTGGGGTGGTCGAAGCTGCAAGCTAATTGTGGCAGGAATTGTTTTGCGGCTTCTATCACATAGGGGTCTATTTCAACTAAGATGGCTTCTTCTATGGAGGGGTGGCGTAAGACTTCTCTTAGTGCACCACCATCACCACCACCAATGACTAAAACTTTTTTCGGGTTGGGTAGGGTCAAAAGCGGTACATGGGCAATCATTTCATGATAAACATATTCATCTTTTTCTGCGGTCATAATCATGCCGTCTAAAACCATCATTTTTCCATAAGCAAAAGTGTCATAAATTTCTACTTTTTGATAAGGCGATTTTTTTCTATAGAGCACGTCTCCTGTATGGCGTAGTGATAGGGCGATGGTGTCGTCCCTTTCCGTAAACCAAATATTTCGTATGAATTTTGGTGTGATGTTTTCCTTGGGGTAGGTGCTGACGATTTTTTCATAGTTCACTTGGGTTCTTGGTAGTAGGTCTTTTTGTCCTCGTCCCATTTCAATAGCAGAGCCGTGTTTGGCTTTTAAACCTTCATAAAGGATTTGATAACATATCCATGGGTTGACGCTATCACCGCAAGTAAAGATGTCTACAGCAGCAAACTCATATTCGGGCCATGTATGGATGGCTAAATGACTTTCCTGGATAACGATTACACCTGAGACACCAAAAGGGGAGAAATGGTGAAAGGTAGAATTGATTACCGTGGCATTTGCTTCTTGTGCGGCTTTTAGCATGCATTCTTCTATGAAGGCGACATCATTTAGGATTTCTGGGTCGCAGCCAAAGAATTCTACAACGATATGCCTTCCAAGGCTCCTCATAGCGCCGCAAAAATAACCATTTAACTAAGCCACTTCCAAAGCAACTTGATTAAAATAGCAATAACAAATAACAGAATAGAAAACACGTTTGTGCGACGCATGAGTAAAATATTAAATCGTGAACTCTTAGATAAATTCGGTGGCAGCTCGGGCCAAATCCTGAAACGTGCCATGCCAACAAAAATAGAAAAAAATTATAAAGGCTGCTTTACCGATTGCACATAGGCAAGGAATTGTTTTAAGCGTTTAAGGCTTTCTTCTTTTCCTAAGATAGCAAGGATGTTTGGCAGCGAAGGACCAGCCCCTTTACCTGTAATGGCAACCCGTAGTAAGGGGAACGCCTTACCCGGTTTTAATCCCCATTGCTTGAGCCCTTGTTGTAAAGTGTTTTGTATGTTTTCTACATCCCATTGCTCTAAGGTTTCCCATGTTTGTTCAAGGAATTGTAAAAAGGCTTGGGTTTCTTGTTTCCATTGTTTTTGAATGGTTTTTTCATCGTATTCTTTAGGCGAGGTAAAGAAGAAAGCGCCTTCTTCAATAAAGTCTGTGGTTCGTTTTACTCGTTCTTTTAGGAGTTGGATGATGGTTTCTAAGGTGTTATCGTCGTAATCGCGCCATTGGTTTTCTTTAATGGCTTTACGTAGCAGGGGGATAAAATCTTTATTAGGCCGTTGCCGAATATAGTATTGATTGAACCACAGGGCTTTGGAGTAATTGAAACGAACTCCTGCTTTTCCTATACGTTCTATGGAGAATTCTTTTATGAGGGTATCTAAGGAAAAGATTTCTCTGTTGTCGGAAGGGTGCCAGCCGAGCAGGACTAAGAAATTGATGAGGGCTTCGGGTAAAAACCCTTCTTCTCTGTAGCCTTTTATGATTTCTCCACTTTTTGGGTCTTTCCATTGGAGGGGAAAGACAGGAAAGCCCATTTGGTCTCCATCGCGCTTGCTTAGTTTCCCTTTTCCATCAGGACGTAAAATCAAAGGTAGATGGGCAAAACGAGGGGCTTCCCATCCAAAAGCTTGATACATGAACACATGCAAGGGGGTAGATGGCAACCACTCCTCTCCACGAATCACGTGCGTTATCCCCATTAAATGGTCATCTACAACATTGGCTAAATGGTACGTTGGCATACCATCACTTTTTAATAAAATTTTATCATCTATTTGAGAAGTGTGTACGGTTATCCATCCGCGGATTTCATCATAGAACCGAATAGTTTCCTTAGGCGGCATTTTAATACGGATAACATAAGGGTCACCCCGTGCAATGCGTTCTTGGACCTCTGATGCAGGGAGCGTTAAGCTATTCTTCATGTATTCTCTACTCATGTAATTGTAGTGGATGGTTTTAGAACCTTGAGCTTTAAGGCGTTGTCGTAGGGCTTCAATCTCTTCTGGGGTATCAAAGGCGTAGTAAGCAAACCCTGCTTCTACTAGTTGTTCAGCGTATTTCTTATAAAGGTGTTTACGTTCACTTTGGCGATAGGGACCTGCGTTAATTTTGTCTTTGGTATGGGGGCCGACGTCAGGGTCAATACCGCACCATTGAAGGGCTTCTATGATGTAGGCTTCAGCACCTTCTACGTAGCGGGTTCTATCGGTATCTTCTATGCGCAGGATGAATGTCCCTCCATGGTGTTTGGCAAATAAGTAGTTGTATAATGCCGTCCTAAGTCCTCCAATATGAAGCGGACCGGTAGGACTTGGGGCAAAACGTACTCGCACCATTAGGATTGTAAAAGTTTTTCTAATTCTCTAATGACGGCAAGGTTTTCTTGTTGTAAAGTTTTTTTAATTCCTTTTAGTTGAGGGAAGACTTTTCTTAGTTGTTTTTTTCGTGCTGCTCTTTTTCGTTTGACAAGTTCTCTTTTAGTGAGTTTACGTGCCATGCCGCAAAATTAGGAAAATTAAAAAAGGGGGGAAATTCCCCCCTTTTTAATCAGTAACGATTTTGGATTTTTTTATCCCATTGTTGTTGAGGAGGAGACACAGGGCGTGTGCGCATAGGTGTTGTAGGTTGTTGTGGAGTATAGGTTGTGGCTTTTGTGCGTAGGATTTTTTTCGTTAGACGTGGAGGAGCAATGGGGAAACGTACATCATCGTTTTCACTAACTTTTCTTCCTTGTTCGTCATAAGTGTCAGCACGATTGGCAACGACATACCAAGTGAATTTGGCATTGGAGGTACCGCCATTGAGTTCTATGACGTCAAAACCATTTTTTGTTTTGTTGGTTACATATACGCCGTTGCATTCATCTTCTAATTGGATGAAGACTCTTAGGGGGTGGTCTTCATCTACGGTGATGGCGTTAGCGAAGATGGGGTCTAAGGTGATATGAGCTCGTCCGTTTTTCAGTTGTCCTTGTCCAAAGTCCATGAATAGGATTTCTGGGGCTTCGGGTGCGAAAAGGGTGCGGTGAGTGTTATCAGGAGCTTTGATGATAGTAGATACACTACCGCTTCCAATGATTTTATAATCTGTAAGTCCGTCATTAATAGCTACGAAGGCGTAGGCGGTAGCGCCGTTGTCAAAGTAGCCTCCGAAAGAGCCTGTACCTACACCAGTGTTTTCTGCTGCGATATAGGAGAAGGCATCTGTTGTTTGCGGTCCTGTAGTGAACATGCCTCCGTAGTATTCTCCTGTGTTGGTGATATAGGCGACGTATCCGGTGGGGGAATTAGCAGCAGTGATTTCAAAGTCGCCGCCGATGCGACCGCCTGTTGCGCCAGTGGCATAGCCTGCAACACCGGTTTCTAAGCCAGAAAACACGCCACCAGTGTTATTCAGTACGTAAAGGGCACTACCATCGCTAGCCGTTATACCCATTTGATAAGTGTTAATGCCGACAGTAAGGTTTGTTGCTACATAAGCCACTGCATTTGCTTCTGTGAAGTAGCCGCCTGCTCTGTCTCCTGTGGTTGCTGTAGCGAACCCTCCTACGCCGAAAGCTGTACCGGTGAAAGCCCCTCCTGTACCGCTGGCAGGGACTTGGAACTGCTGACCAACAGCCGCGTTCCCTACTACAGCAACATAGTTCCCTCTTCCAAATACACCTATGGAATCACCTGTTCCAGCAACACCACAGCCTGCTGTGGGAACTACTCCTCCAACGTTGTTGCCTACACCTAATACTCCTACGCCATCAGCATAAGTAGAAAGTCCATATACCCCAGGGCCTATTGTATCCGTAAAACCGGAAACGCCTGTTCCTTGGGGCGAGTAGCCTACTACACCAAATGCATCGGGACTAAATCCATAAACGCCCCAACCTCCTGTGAGCGCTACACCAATAATGGCGTCTGGATTCGTACCAACTCCATAAGTTAAAAACTTAAAAGTAGTGGTTGCAGGTATAGCACCAATGGCAACAAAGGTGTCATTGTCGTAAATAATAGAGTTACAAGCTTGGTTGATACCCGTCCATTTGATTAAAGTATCTACTTTTCCTGCACCTGCACAACGGCTTGCGATGGCATAATCTACCCAAATAGGAGGCACATTAGGCCCTTGAGAAACTAATACTTGTCCAGCGGTGCCTGGTAGATTGTTGGGCATCAATGCACCATCAAAACGTAAGTTGCCTGCGAC
>WFXK01000056.1 GCA_015490695.1 Bacteroidota bacterium
CAACACAATCTCAAAATAACGTTGTTATCATCTTAGGGGATATTATAAGATTGGAACAGGGGAAGATTTCAGAGATGGAGGGTCAAAGTCAAGAATTGGTGTCTATTAAATACATTCCTTAAGTTCTATGGTCAGGGCAATCCCATTGTAAGTCTGCAAAAGATAACTGCTGTTGCAAAACACTACAATAGAATCCTTCTGCTCGCTCTTCAAAGAAACGACAGGTAAAGCAAGTACGTAGAATCTGCTTTTCTTTCCATAAGCGACTAATAAGCCGCAGTAAAAGGAAATAAAGCGTGTTGCTTTCTTCAGAAGAGAGGCTTTCTACCGCTTTCAGCAGTTCTACAAAACGTTTTTGAATTTCCATAGCGACTTCTTTCCCTTGGGGAGTCAAGGCAATGTGCCACGAGCGTTTATCCAATTCACTAAGGTGCCTTGTAATGAACCCCTTACGTTCTAAGGCATTTAAAGAAACACTCATGGTAGAAGGGCGCACCCCTGTTTGGGTAACTAAATAACTGATGGGCACTTCTTTATCTATTAAAAGCATTAAGCATTGTGCTTGTAATACCGATAAATGGTAAGGCTTTGCCGCATCCCGAATTAAATTCAATACAATCGTTGAAAAGCGCTCTATTACATTGAAAAGTTTTATTTTCATGACTTACTAAATTGCCAAGTATATTGTTGCCATTTTTTTGCTGCTGTTTCTATAGCGTCAGCAAACAGGATGCTTCTTCCTACGACGAATAGTTGTAGGCGTTGGGATGGGGGCAGTTGCCATTGTCCTTGCTGCGCACCTAACCCCACAACTAAAAAAGGATGTTTCATAGGCAAATGATGGAAGAACTTTTGGTCTTCCTCCTTTGTTGTAGCGCCGACAACAAACCCTATGGTTGCTTTTGCCTCTATTTGACATAAACGACGAACCACGGCTTGATAAAAATACGTATTTTTATCCGTAACCATTTTTAAAAGCTGCCAAGAAGTATTTTCAGATGGTAATCCTAAGAAAAAAAGCACTTTGTCTTCGTATGCTAAAAAGGGTTGCCAGCTTTTTTCTCCTAACCATGGCACTAAGGTAATTGCATCAAAAGGATAATGGGCTAAAAAAGCCTTTGCATAATAAGTGCTGGAAGAGCCAATATCACAACGCTTTGCATCGGCAATCAAAAGATGCGTATAAGGCACTTTCGTAATTAAATATTCCAAAACCTGCCAACCTTTACTCCCCCAGTATTCAAAGAAAGCCAAATTGAATTTATAACCTACACAGTAAGGAGCTGTAACCGCTATAATGTCTTCTAAAAAATGCTGAACACCTTGGTAATTTTTACGATATTTAGAAGGGATTTGTTCAATATGGGGGTCTAAGGCGATAATCAATTGGCTTTTTTGCCGTTCAATCCAAGACCGCCATTTTTGCATTTAGCGCAAATCGTTCACTTCTATGTCTGGATATTTTTGGGGGTCAAAGACGAAGAAGGCATCTTGCAAACCTTGGTTAGTTTTAATGTTTAGCAGTTCATAGGTGATGACGGCGCCGTTTCGTCCCCATACTTCCATGCGCTTAGGAATGCGGTCCTTGCCAATCCACATAACAACTTTGAAATAGTCGGTATTGCGGTTTTTGGGAAACATCGTGATTTTTTCTAATGGTACCCCTTTGATGGTTTCACTGCCATCATAACGGACCTTCATGCCTTCGCTGTAAAGCGTAAACAAACGAGCAAAGCTAAAGTCCTCTTCAGGGTCATAGTCCGTTATGGTTACCTCCTCATCATCTTTTAAATAGTTCCAAATCGTTTTTCCATCGCAATAAATGGCTTGGGTAGCGGTTTCTATGCGGTAACGATTTCCTTTTTTGTAGTAAAACGTTCCCCGTTTCGTAATAGGACGCTGGTTCTTTACCCCTCTGTTGCGTAGTGTCCAACTAAATTGGGCTGTAAGGTCGTTTAAACGTTCTAATTTCTTCTTGGTCTCCGCAATAATCTTATCGGCTCTGGGGTCCTTTTGAGCTAAACTAAAGACAAAAAAGAAGATAAAAACGATGTAGCGCATCGTTGTGGTTTTCACACTTTCCTACTACAACTAAGCAAACATTATGCCAAACTATTCTGCTTTTACGAAAGTAATGCTTTTTTTATGGCTTCCTCCTACGATTTCTAAAAAGTAAACGCCTTGACGCAAGAAACGTAAATCAAGGGTCTCTTTATAGGGTCCTACGTAATTCTGTAATGGTTTTCTTAAAAGTATTTTTCCCGAAGCGTCTACAATTTGAAGCGTATAGGTGTTTTCTGGTGGGAGCAGTAATTCCACCTGGAGTTTATCTCGGACAGGGTTAGGATAAATCTTTATAGCAATTGTTCTTACAGGTTCTTGATAATGGACAGGGATTGCTTGGGAGGAGTCTTTAGACAGATAAACGGCATAGATAGTAGAGGAGGCGCTGCTTTGTGTGCCGTCGTTAGTCCAAAAGATATTAGGCGCTGTACTGCGAATGCCTCCAACAATATAACCAACAAGTACACTGGTATCGGAAGGAATACGATTTAAATGGATAATTTCTCCGTGGATGAATAAAGTATCGTTAGATACTGGAATAAATTCTGCGCTTGCGCCTATTAAATCGGGCATTTCCCCAATCTTGTACTCTTGAAGTTGCCAATTAGGAAATCGGGTTACGCGGCTGATAGTACGTACGAAGGGAACACTATCGTTTTTTACTAAGTTACCATTGTCATCTAAGTAATATTGAGCGATGCCACCAAAGAATACCGTGTGCATCGTGTTATAAATGGAATCATAAACGGCGATTTTTGCACTATGATAATGGCTAAGATAAAGATTGTGGTTTACAACTTGATAGCCGTTAGGGAAAACATCTACGGAATTGAGGAAAGGTAAATCGGCATTGTGCTGGAAAACCCCTGTAAACATCGTAAAGCCTTTTGTCCCATCAGGAAAGATTTGAGGAACCATGTTATAATCTCTGCGGTGTAGGTTTGCAGGGTCTAAAATAGTAGTGTAGTCGGTAATGTATAGCGTATCTTGGGTATCTACGATTTTGAATTTTCGTATTTCCTCTACGTATTGTTGGGAAAATGTAGGACCCCCCATTGGGTTATAACGTCCCATAAAGACTTGTCCCCCACATAAATAAAAGACAGAATCTAAATATCCCATTTGTCCGCCTGTTACTTGCATGCGGCTATCTTGGATTTGTCTAAAGTAAGGCTGAATGGGTAGTCCATTCATAATAGCGTATGCTAAGCTGTCTACATGAATGGCTGTCAAGTAGGGGAAAGTTATATGGTCTGCAGCAGAAGCACTATAGCCGTAACCTCCAACAATGTAGAGGATGGAATCGCGTTGGTAAAATTGCATGTTAGTAGATTGCAGTTGCTCTTGAATAGAAGTAGGTAAGGAACTAAGCGGGACACTCCACACTTGTTGGTTTTTGACATCTACTAAGAAGATGTCTTTGTTGTTGAAGGCGGGGTCGAAGGAGTCAAAGGGGCTTCTGAGGTGTAAGCCATCTCGTCTGCCTCCGATTAAAATCCATTTTCCGTCTTTTGTTTTTCCCCATGCAAAAGATTGGAGTCCGGGCATACCAGGGATGTTCACAGGCACTAATTGCACACTAAAGGGCTGTTGTGCCCACACAACCCCCCATACTAAAACAATAGCTACCCAACGCATAGCATATAATTTAAACAATAATCACGCCTGAAAAGTTCCCTTACAAAACAAACAAATGTTTTTATGGATTAAAATTTGCTACTTTTGCCCGTCATGATGCGGGTAGGTGTGGTGGTGTTTCCAGGAAGCAATTGCGATAGAGACTTCTATCGTGCTTGTCAACTTTGGAACATTCCTGTTCAATGGCTATGGCATAAAGAGCGCACGATTAAAGATGTAGATGTTGTCGTATTGCCCGGAGGGTTTTCTTACGGGGATTATTTGCGTCCTGGCGCTATTGCTCGGTTCTCTCCCATTATGGAGGCTATTATGGATTTTGCTAAAAAAGGTGGTTATGTGTGGGGCATTTGTAATGGATTTCAGATTTTAACCGAAGCAAATTTGCTTCCTGGTGCATTGATACGAAATAAAAACTTACATTTTATTTGTGACATGGTTTATGTAAAGCCCGTTTCCAACAAAGCAGTCATTAATCAGGTTTTACAAAAGCGGGTTTATCAGTTACCTATTGCCCATGCAGATGGGAATTATTATTGCGATGAAGACACCTTAAAGCGATTACAAGATAATGACCAGATTCTTTTGCAGTATTGTGATGCTGATGGGGTGGTGGATGCAGCAGCGAACCCAAATGGCTCTGTAGCCAATATCGCAGGCGTATGCAATGAAAAAGGGAACGTTTGGGGCATGATGCCCCATCCTGAACGGGTCGTAGACGCTTACTTGGGCTCCGTAGAAGGGGTCCCCTTCTTCTATTGGCTTTTTAATAGCACAACATACGCATGAGAATCCTACTGCTTTGGCTATACGCCCTTGGCTTATGGGCTCAGATGGCTCCACCGGTACAATGGCAATGGGAAATCCTACCAAAGAAAAAACTTTATCAGGTCGGAGAAATCATTACCCTACGCTTTACAGCACAAATTCCTGCCGGATACCATCTTTACGCAGCACAACCTCCTAACCGCGGAGGCTATAAAGAAGCCGCTTTTTTATTAGATGACAGCAGTAAAGGGGTACAACTTGTTGGAAAATTAAAAGACCTTCAAAAACCCGAAAGCCATTGGGACGACATCATGGAAGACACTGTCCGCTACTTCAAACACCAAACCCAGTTCGCACAACAAATAAAAATCACTTCAACTCAAGCCTATATCGCAGGCTATCTGGAATATCAATACTGCAGCGAGGACATGGGACTTTGCTTCTACCCTAAGTATGAAGTTCGCTATAAAATCCCTGTCAAACAACGGATAACCCTGCCAATAAAAACGAAAAAGCAAGCTACTTTAAGAACGGAGAAAAAAGATACGGTACAAAAAGATACAACCCAATTACTTCAAAAAAACATTACTCCACCTGCGAAAAGAGAAACGCCCTCTACAAAAGAAACAGCAAAAGCCAAACCCCAAAAAGGATTAGGATGGATTTTCTGGGAAGCCTTCCTCTTTGGACTGCTTGGCATCTTTACTCCTTGCGTTTTTCCAATGATTCCGCTCACTGTTAGCTATTTTACCAAACAATCCTCTTCCAGAATAAAAGGAATTGCTTATGCTTTTCTTTATGGAGGTTCTATTCTATTTACTTATGTCATTTTAGGGTTAATTGTTAC
>WFXK01000057.1 GCA_015490695.1 Bacteroidota bacterium
TCTTGTAGGGGTTGTAAATGTTGTTGTTGCTGTTGTTGATAGTCATGGTAAAGGGTTAAAGTATTTTGTGCCGTAGCTGTGCTTTTTAATAACCGCTGTATGAGTGCTTTCCATTGAGAGAGGATGTCAACCTCATTAGTGTTTTCATGAATAAACAAAACAAAAGGCGTTGCTTTAAGTTTTTTTAATTGGTTATAAACTACTTGTAAAGCAATCTTTTTTTGTGCAGTAATCAGTATGGTTTTTCCGCTCCAAAGGGCGTTGGCTGCCATGTTTGCCAATACTTGCGACTTTCCTGTACCTGGCGGACCATGAATAACAATAGATTTTCCTTGATGTAGCGCCTTTAAACATTCCCACTGACTTTGGTCGTAATCAAAAGGGAAAAAAGTGGGTGAGTTAATAGAAGTGCTTTTTTGAGGTAGTGGCAGCAAAGAACGAAGTTGCTCAAAATCTTGCAAAAGGCTTTGACGGGGATGAACGAAAGCAGTTATTACGGCAAAAGGTTGAACCTCTAATAAACCATTTTTCCAATAATGAAAGGATTTCAACGAACGCTGTTGAAACCATTGTAGTGGCTCTACGAAAGTTTTAGATGGAAACCGAAGAATAATGTTTTGTTCCAGTAAAAAGTTTTCTAATTGGATGAGTAGTTGTCTTAAGTTTTCGTAAGGTTTAGGTTGGAAAGTGGTGTTTTGGATGGGTTGTTCGTTATAGCATTCATAGGCGTACAGGAAGTGGGAGTTTAGACAGATGCTTTGACGTTGGATTTGCCAACGGGGTTTTTGACTTTGAAAGTGGAGCGTTATGGGAATCCACAACAGTGGCGCACGACAAAGAATGCCATTGATAAAACGTCCTTGAACAAAAGGGTAACCTACATATAAAAGCGTTCTGTCCCATTGTTTTTGATTTTGCTGCTGTTGTTGATAAAGTTTTTGGAGTTGGCGTTCTACTTTGGCGGCTCTAGGCTCTCTGGGGTCTAAGGATGGAAGCAAAGTAACTTTGCCATAGCGTAAAAAACGATAAAATAGTGTTTCTGCACTGAAGCCGTATAAATGGTCTAAGACCATCCAGTCTATTCCGCGGCATTGTAACATGCGTAATGTGGATAAATGAGGGTAGTAATACCAAAAGCGTTTATAAAAAGAGTGCATGATTGAAGGGCAAAACTAAGGTATGTTTACCGTAAATACTCACATAGAAAGGTTGAAGTTGGTATAGAAAGAAAAAGTAGGAATGAGTAACATTTTTGTTTTAGCGTTGGCTTGTTTTAGAATATTTATTTGGGATAAGTGTTAGAAATGCTATAATAGGGCATAGTGATGATTTTGTGGAATATTGTTTCAGTAAGGGAACTTTTATAGTATTTTGAGGGTTTTATTTGTGATATTTGTAAAGGTATAGTATTTTTGCACGTATGATTGTGGTAAGAGCTTTTACTTATTTCACTTTATTTGGTTTTTTATCATTGCATTTAATGGCACAAGGATGTTTTGTTTTTGGTGGAAATCAAGGAGATTACGCTTATGACCTTATACGTACCTTTGATGGAGGATATTTGATGGTAGGGGCGACTAATTCTTTTGGATTTGGTAGTCAGGATGGTTACATAGTGCGCTTTGATGTGGCTGGAAACCTTTTATGGAGTGCTGTTGTAGGCGGTACAGCAGATGATTGGCTGCGAAGTGCTATTGAATTACCCGATGGTACTATTATGGCAGTTGGCACGACCTTCTCTTTTGGTTCAGGAAATAGCGATATTTATCTTTTAAAACTACAAAGTGACGGAACTATCCTTTGGAGTCGGACCTTTGGCGGTAGTGCAGCAGAACAAGGTTTTAAAATCCTCTTCAGTGCAGATTCTCAAATCGTTATCTTAGGTATTACCAGTTCTTATGGGCAAGGGGATGAGGATATGTATCTTATAAAAATAGATACTGCTGGCAATGTTTTATGGCATAGGACGATTGGTAGTTGGGGAAACGAGGGAGCGTATGACGGTTGTTGTTTAACCGATACAACCTGCGTCATTGTGGGATATACCACCTCTTTCGGAGCAGGATGGTATGATGTGTATGTGGTTAAAATAGATGCTAATGGCACACCATTGTGGAGTACTACCATAGGAGGGAACTTTAGTGATGGCTACGTAGATAATGTAAAGGCTATTTCTTCTATCGTGCAGACTCAGGACAAAGGGTTTCTGATTGCAAGTAGCTCGTATTCTTTTGGTCCTAGCGCACCTATTTATACTTCTATTTACCTTATTAAATTGGACAGCAGTGGGAATTATCAATGGAGTAAAACGATTGGAGGCAGCCGTTGGGAATATAGCGAAGCCATTAAAAAAACTTCCGATGGTTTCTATGTACTTGTCGGTACAACCGCTTCCTTCGGTTCGGGAGATGATGATGTGTATCTTATTAAACTAAATGACAATGGCGATACCCTTTGGACCCGTACCTTAGGAAATAACGACTATGAAGACGGTACAGGAGTTGTTCCTTTAAGTGGGGGTGAGGTTATCGTGGGAGGATATACGTGGTCTTTCGGTAATGGCGACTATGATTTTCTCTTAATGCGTGTAGATATAAACGGAAATACTTGCTCGCTTTGTCAAACAGGATGGGGAGGTGAAATCAGTAACCATAATAGTTTGATAGGTAGTGGATGGGATACCGCCAGTGGTATTCAAATAAATAGTGGCGTCAATGCTACCAGTGGTGGAACCCTTATAGACCTCTGTGGTCCACTCTCTGTAGAAAATATCCATTTAAGGGCCTATGTTAAAAACAATATAGTAACATTATACTGGCAAGCTCCATATTCACAAGAGATCCGTTATTATAAAGTCTATCGTGCAACTGCTAACCAAGCTTTTCTCCCTATTTCTGTAACGAACCAAACAACTTATCAAGATACCTTATTTCACAGCGGCATAATTTACTACTACGTTGAAGCTACTACTATAAATGGGGAAAGATTGTATTCTTCTGTAGCTAAAATAAGCATTTATAAACCTTTTTCTCTTCTTATGGATAAAAGTCACCTTGTTATTGAGGCTAAAGAAGAAATATTCCAAGTATCTTTGTATGATGCCATGGGAAGACAATTACAACAGCTTAGGCCGCTAAAGGAAAAAGTGGTGATTTCTTTGAAAAATTATGCCATGGGATTTTATTTATTAGAAGTGCACATAAAGGGGAAACGCTATAAAGCTATAATTTTAAGGTAAAGAAGAAACCTTTGGGAAACAATTAGAATAGAAGTAGCAGAGATTGCAAAAATTTTAAAGTGATATACAACCTCAACAACGTCGCTTCTATGTGATTGGATGTTTATAGAGAGCAAGCTGGAAAAAAGGAGTTGAAGCTTTGGTGTGATGTATTTACCTTTGAATTCTACTTTATTTGTTTTTGTGAAATATATTTTAGTAGGCATCAAATTAATGGCATTTATGAGTAAGATACTAATAACGGCAGATTGGCACCTTGGAAAGACCTACAACGGCAAAAGTTTGCTTCCTTTCCAGCACAGCATTCTTAATTGGCTTGTGGAACAAGCTATCAGCAGACAAGTGAAATGGTTCGTTATCGCCGGCGATATTTACGACAAACGACGCCCTAACAAGGAAGAGATGCAAGTACTTGAGACTTTATTGCACAAGCTTAATCAAGAAGGAATCCATATTGTGATAATAGCAGGAAACCATGATGGTGAAGTGCTGACCCTGTATAGTTCACTTCTGCATAACTACAGTCGTGAACAATTGTATCTGCTTCGTATGGATACTTCACAACATTTATTCCCTAAAAAAGTGTTTGAAATAAATGGCTTTTCATTTTATGCCTTACCCTATATAGATAGCTATACTTGCCAACACTTGCTTCAAAAAAACAGTATTGTGTTAGACGACATGCAGCAAGAAAGCCTTTTAAATCTTTACCTTCAACACTGGATAAACGCTTTAGAAAACCCTGAAAAAACAATCTTAATCACTCACCTATTGCCTTCGTCTCTAGCAAGTAGTGAATCAGGAGCGGATGAAATCGTTGGAAGAATGTTGCCTGTAGAACCTCAAACATTACAGAACCTTAAACACACTTTTGCTGGGCACATCCATCGTTCTATGACACTTAAACCTAACATCACCTTTGCAGGAGCCCCCTACCACTTAAATCCCTCAGACAAATACAAACCTTCTGCCTTGATAATACAAGTCAGTGATGATTTGGCTATAGAACGTATTGAAAACATTCCTCCATTGTTCCAAATCCTTCGCATTTCAAAACAAGAAGAAATTGAAAATTTAATAAATAAACTAACAAAAGAACATTTTACCATCATTAAAATAGGTGGGAACGAGGTAGAAGCGCTCCACAAAGCAATTATTGAAAAGCTCCCAGATGACATAACAGTAAGCATTGAGTTTGAAAAGGGGAGTATCCCTGTTCAAAACTTTTCCAAAGTAGAAACAACTAAAAATTTGCATCAATATTCTCCGCTGTCGCTTATTCAAACTTACGCTCAGGAAGTACATAAGGCAAAATTCACTGAAGAGGACTTGCAAACGATAACGGAAATCCTTGAAAAATCCCTTAACGATGAGACTGCATAAAATCAAACTAAAGAATTTTATTTCGCACGTTAATACGGAGATAGATTTTGAGGATATCGTAAGCCGCTATGGGACTAACTTTATTCTTATCAGTGGCGATACAGGTAGTGGTAAGTCGTCTATTTTGGATGGTTTGATTACTGGCTTATATGGTCTTGGTGGACAAAAATCGCATATTGGAGGAAGAGAGCCGCTTTCTTCCTATGCTTCTGACAACCAGTGGCAGATAGAAGTGGAATTTTCTATTGGTAGTAAGCGGTACAAAGTGGTTCGGAAAGGTTCAACGGCAATATGGTATGAAGAACAAAACGGAAAAATGATAAGAGCCACTGAGCCTGTCTCCCTGCCCATTAAAGATGGCAAACTGGCACGTAAAGTAATAGTGATTCCACAGGGAGAATATTTAAAACTACTGACAGCAACGAAACATGAACGACGAGATCTGTTACTCCAACTAATTAACGCGGATTGGCTAGATAAGTTCATTAAACAAATGAAACAAAAGCGAGACCTTGCAAGTGAAAGCGTTAAAGAAAGAGCAAAAGCATTAAA
>WFXK01000058.1 GCA_015490695.1 Bacteroidota bacterium
GTGGCTGACCACCCTCTCAGGCCAGCTACCGATCGTAGCCTTGGTGGGCCGTTACCCCACCAACTAGCTAATCGGACGCAGGCCCCTCCGCAGGCGCCTTAACGGCTTTAACAACCGTGCCATGCGGCACCGCTGCATTATGGGGTATTAGCCCCGGTTTCCCGAGGTTATCCCCCACCTGCGGGCAGGTTACCTACGCGTTACTCACCCGTCCGCCGGTCGCCAGCACACGCCAAAAGGCGTGCCTGCTGCCCCACGACTTGCATGTGTTAGGCCCCCCGCTAGCGTTCGCCCTGAGCCAGGATCAAACTCTCCATGGTAAAAAAATCTTATTCCTTCTCCTCGCATGCCCCTCCTACACCTCTCCCCCTCTTAGCCTCCATGCCTACCTGACTACCCACTTGTCAAGGAACGGGACTGCAAAGTTATAAAACCTTTTTAAATCCCGCAAGCCCCTCTTCACCTCCGACACCGCAAAATTATATAAAGGTTTTCAAACCTCCAAACGCACGACAAAATTATAACCCCTTTTTAAAACTTGCAAGTCCCTTTTTCTACCTTTGTCTGCATGCTAACTTGGCGCTATTGGAAATATGACTTACCTGCTGCCGTCGTCGTGTTTCTAGTTGCCGTTCCCTTATGCTTAGGGATTGCTTTAGCCTGTGGGGTAGAACCCTTCGCGGGATTATTAGCAGGCATCATCGGCGGCATGGTCGTCACCCTCTTTAGCCGCTCCACCTACGGCGTTAGTGGTCCCGCTGCAGGACTCATCGCTATCGTCCTTATGGGTATAGAACGCCTTGGTAGTTACGAAGCCTTCCTAACAGCCGTCTTCTTAGGCGGTATCCTACAACTGCTCCTTGGAATCATTAAAGCAGGACAAATCGCCTATTTCTTCCCCTCCGCCGTCATCAAAGGAATGCTAAGCGCCATCGGTATCATCCTCATCATCAAAGAAATCCCCCACGCCATTGGCTACGACGTAGAAAACTTTGAATGGCAATTCCTCGTAGAAGGACATAAAAATACCTTTTATTTATTATGGGAAAGCCTACAACAAATAGAACCTGGTGCGCTTACTATCTCCTTAATTAGCTTTCCTTTACTTTTTTGGTGGCAAAAGAAAATTCAGCCAAAAGTACCTTATTTGCCAGGTGCCCTTATTATCGTCATCATAGGGGTCGTATTAAACCTTTTTTATACTCTTTTTATCCCTTCATGGGCGCTTAGCCAAGTCCACCGAGTTGATTTACCTGTATTGCAATCCCCTAGCGCTATTGTACATCACCTTAAAACACCTGATTTCAATGCATTGTTATATATAGACACTTGGTTGGTAGCCCTAACAGTGGGACTCATTGCTTCCTTAGAAAGCCTACTTACTGTAGAAGCCATGGACAAATTGGACCCTCAAAAACGCCTAACTCCCCTCAATAGAGAGCTATTTGCTCAAGGTATAGGGAATACTATTGCCGGTCTCATTGGCGCCTTACCCATCACAGTCGTTATCGTAAGAAGCACAACTTGTTTGGCAGCAGGCGCTAAAACCCGATTAGCTTCTTTCCTCCATGGTGTCTTCCTTCTATTGGCTACCCTATTCTTCGCGCGATGGCTAAACTACATCCCCTTAGCTTCCTTAGCTTGCATCCTCATCAGCGTCGGACTCCGCCTCGCATCTCCAAAACTATTTAAAGAAATGTGGCACGCAGGCTTCTACCAATTTATCCCCTTCCTCACTACTATTCTAATTACCATTTTTACTGACCTCCTTATCGGCATCACCTTCGGAATCATCGTAGGACTATTTTTTATTTTATTAGAACACTACCGAAATACTATCGTAGTTCGGCAACAAGGAGAGGAAATGGTGCTTTATTTTAATAGCCATATCTCCTTTTTAAGCAAACCCATTCTTGTTAAAACCCTCAGAAACATCCCCGAACACATCCAAAAAATCCGAATAGAAGCACACGACCTTAATTTCATAGACTACGACATTATAGATATTCTTCACGACTTCTACGAACACGCCCGTAACAGAGGACTCCAAGTAGAAGTCTTAGGAATCAACATCCATCAATTTTTTGAAGAGTGATTGCCGTGAAATTCCCTAAATATTACCTCTGGAGTACTTACTTCACCTGTTTGGTAGGTTGTTTCATTGTACTTTGGTGGGGTTATGAATCTTCTTTTTTGTGGTTTAATCATTTTCGTGCTCTGTGGGCAGATTATTTTTTTCTTTACTTCACCCTTCTTGGCGATGGTTGGCTGTTAGCCATGCTTGCTTTTATCTTTCTTCGCCAAAACGGCTGGCTTACCACCATCGCCCTTTTAGCTACTGCCATCATTATTACATTATTTAAACATTGGTTATTCCCTACTTGGGGAAGACCTTTAAGCACCCTTTCTGAAGTTTATGCACTCCCACCTTATTTATATTATAAGAGTTTTCCTTCAGGACATGCTATGGCTGCTGCTTGCTTCGCTTATTTCTGGGCTCAAACCTATAGGAAACAACAGCTATGGGCTTGGGTTTTTGTTTGGCTTGTTGCTTATAGCCGAGTTTATGTTGGCGCCCACTTCTTAGGAGACGTCATCACAGGTACTGCCATCGGAACAACCCTAAGCCTCAGTATTGCACTCTATCAAAATTATTTTAATAAAATCTATCCTTCTTTTTTGAACCAACCTTGGAGTCGGTATTTTTTCACTGCATTATTTTTATTACGTTTGTATTACCTTTTAGCGTCCTTAAATTAAAATTGCCGTGGAACGTCCTGTTATTCAAGAAGGTTTGGCATCTCAGCTGGAAGTTCTGTTTTCGCAAAAACCTTCAGAAACCACTTTTAGTGCTTATCCTCTAAGGGGACTGCTATGGGGAGCTATCATCATTACTGCCATAGCCCTTTGTACCCTACTTTGCACTGCCCTCTTCCCTGCTTATCGGTGGTTTATTCTCGGAGGTGGCGCAACCCTCATCATCATTGGCTTTGGCTTTTTAATCCGCTATTGGCTGCAAACCCAAAAACGATTTAAACAACTACTTAAACACCTAACTTTACTAAAACAAGGGTCTATCCACGTACAATACCATCCTATTAGCGAAGATGAGTGGGGTGCTTTGGCAACCCAAACCAATCGTCTACAACAACGGCTACGAGAAATCGCTTATTTTGCTGCTCAAGTAGGGAAAGGAAAATTTTCCTATCCCCTTCAATTACTGAATGATGAAGACCTCTTAGGCAAGGCATTCATCTACATGCAACAACGCCTGCAAGCCATCCAGGAAGAAGAGCAACGCCATAACTGGGCGATTGCTGGCTATGCTCGCTTCAGTGAAATCCTTCGTCTTAGTCAAGACATCCCCTCTTTAGCACAACAAACCATAACAGCCCTCACACGCTACATTGAAGCCCACCAAGGCGCTTTCTTCGTTGTTGAAGACGACGAAGAAAAACCTTATTTGAAGCTCTACGGGAAATACGCTTATAACGAAACGCCCTTTTTCCAAGAACGTTTTGCTATGGGAGAAGGCTTCGTAGGACAAGCCGCATGGGAGAAAAAAACCATCTTACTTACTGATTTCCCTAAAGACTACGTCCGCACCTCCATGGGTATTGGCGAAGCAGTCCCTAATGCCCTACTAATTCAACCCTTAGTTTACAAAGATCAATGCCACGGCGTTTTAGAATTCGCCTCTTTTAAAGACTTTGAACCCCACCAACTACGATTTTTAGAACGTTTAAGCGAATCCATTGCTGCTGCCGTTGCTAACCTAAAAAGCAGAGACAAAACCCTAAAACTACTTCAAGAAGCTCAAGCGCTCAGTAAAGCATTACAAGAAAAACAAGCACAGCTTTTAGAACAGAATCGCCAATTAGAAGAACAACAAAAAGCTTTAGTAAAAACCCAAAAAGAATTAGAAGGACAAATTGCCGCACTGCATAATGCAGCTATTGTGGCAGAATTAGCCCCTGATTTCACCATTCGGCAAGTTAACCAACAATTTGATAATGTTTTTGGTACACATCCACAAGGATGGGTACAACAACCTTTCTTTGACCTTGTCAAAGCACAACCTGAAAGTCGCATCACAGACGCTAAAGAAGAACTACAACAAGGAAAATTCTGGAAAGGAGAACTTCAAGTGCTTAATGGAAAAGAAGCCCGCTGGCTGGATGCCTCTATCACCCCTGTCAAAGATGCTGAAGGTAATATCGCTAAATTTATCGCCGTGTTGTTTGACATCACAGAACAAAAACGTCAAGAAGAGCAACTCCGTATCGCTTTAGAGCGCTCTATGGCACAAGAGGAAGAGCTTCGCCAAAACGCAGAAGAGATGCGCGCCACCATGGAAGAACTCAAACGAGTACAAATTGAACTTACAGGACAAATCAATGCCCTTAATAACGCTGGAATTGTCTCGGAAGCAGACCCCCAAGGACGTATTACCTTCGTCAATGAACAATTTATCCAAATGTATGGCTACAGCCGTGAAGAGCTCATCGGACAAAACCACCGTATATTAAAATCTGGGCATCAACCCGACGAATTATTTGAAGACCTCTGGCAAACCATTAGTCAAGGAAAAGTATGGCGAGGCGAAATTAAAAACCGAACGAAACACGGCGACTTTAAATGGGTTACGCTCACTATCACCCCCGTAACCGATAAAAACGGAAGAATTATCAAATACATCGG
>WFXK01000059.1 GCA_015490695.1 Bacteroidota bacterium
ACTTCCTATCTCCTTTGTAGTGAAGGTGTTTTGTTGTGTTGGAAATTTAATAAAAATAACCCTCTGGACAAAGAGAAAGTTTTCTTATGGCTGCTGTTATATGGCAATTATTTTCACAGCAAAAATATTCCAAAGGAAGCGTAAGTTTACTCTTCATGACTGGAATAATAATGGCTACATGGTGGTTATTGAAGGTACCCTTTTCTCCATGATTTTCCACTATAAAGCAAGCAGGAACCATAACAGAAGAAAAATAGCAACCTTATATCTACGTTCGCTTTCTACTATTATGGAAGAGAGCGGCCATCCGCTTGCTCATTACGCAAAAGAATGTCTTTACACTTTAGCCAAAAGGGCTAACATAGATACCACAACCTTGTATTTCCATATTTATAAAGCAAATGTTATGAATGCGTTTGCACTTCCAGATAGTCATAGCATTGTTCTATTCTATCGGGTTTGCTGAACGAAGTAGAAGAAGGGAAGCTTACTAAAGAAGCCCTTTGTGGTGTATTAGCCCATGAGCACTCTCACATCGTCCATAACCATCCTAGCAAGAAGTTTATTAAAAAAATCGTAATAACCTTAATAGCTTCACAGGCTTCTGACGCCTCTATTTACCAACTACTTAACAGCGCTATTTCTCAGAGATTTGACTGAAGTATGGAGAAAGAAGCCGATACTACAGCCGTTCTTCTTTTACTTCAAGCCAACATGGATCCTATGAGACTCTACTATTTCATGATAAAAATCGCATCGGATTCCACCACGCAGCGCAACTCAAAAATCGTTTCTTGGTTAAGCACCCATCCCCACCCACAAGAGCGCGCTGCTTATCTATTAGAACACATAACACAACTCAAAAAACACGCTAAACAGTAGTTAAAAGCAAATTCAATAAAGTAATATCATCATTTTGTTCCCATTCCCCCTGCCAACGTCTTAATACTTTAAGAAACCTTAATGTACGCTCTTCAATAGCAACATCGCAAAGCTGTAAAAGCATTTGTCTAAAACGTTTATAACCAAACTTTTTTCCTTTTGTACCTCCAAATTGGTCTACAAAACCATCAGAAAATAATACTAATTGGTCTTCTGCATCGTAGACAAAGGAATAGGTTTTAAAAGGTTGTAATTTAGGATACCATCCAATCGGCTGTCTATCCCCTTTTATTCCAAAAAGTCTTTTTTCATTTTTTTCTACTAATTGAAACTTTTGTAGTTGCTGTTGTGTTTTGGAAGAACGACTTAAAACATACAAAGTTGTATTAGCACCACTGAAGTGGACTGTTCGCTGCCTAGGGTCTATAATAACTAGGGAAATATCCATTCCATCCATAAGCGCATATTCAGGATGAATGGCAAGACGACTAATAAAATAGTTTCGTAATGCTTCTAAGAGTTCAGAAGGGGTTTTAAAAGGTTGTTCTGCTAAGTAGTTCAAGTATTCCATGCCCATGATGCTTAACAAAGCCCCTGGGACGCCATGTCCAGTACAGTCAGCAACAGCAATAAAATAACGTTCTTGATATTTTTTTGCCCAATAAAAGTCTCCAGAAACCATGGAAGAGGGTAAAAAGACTAAGCTATGCGGCAAAGAGGCTAAAACTTCATCACTTCCTTGCAACAACGCCCTTTGAATACGGCTAGCATAAGCAATAGAATCAGTAATTGCCTTATTTTTCTTATCTAACTCCTCGTATTGCTGTTTTAATTCTGTATTTAATTGCTGTAACTCTTGTTGTTGTCGTTGAATCGTATCTCTTTGGCGTTGAGTAATTCGCAAACGATTATAAAGTAAGCCACTGAAGACTAAAATCAAGAATGCGATGGTAGTAACAGAAGCAATAATAAGGTTTTGTCGTTTTTGTTGTGCTTGCGCCATTGCTTTTTGTTTTGCTAATTCCATTTTATGCCGCTCTTCTTGAAGCGCTTTTTCTTTCTCATAGGTCAATTGTATCAAGGCTTTACGATTTTCTTGACTTAAAATAGAATCTCGTACTTGGATATAGCGTTTATAGAATGAAAGTGCTTGAGCTCCTTTCCCTAGTTGCTCATAGAGGCGACTTAGGATCTCTGCGGCATCTTTTAATACATGGAGGTTTCCTATGTTTTCTGCTAATTCATACGCTTGTTTTGCATAACGTAAAGCCCGATAGTACCGCTGTTGCGCTTGATACACTTTCGCAATAAATATTAAAGTACGGCTAATGCTTGCTTCTTCACCTATTTTACGCTTTAAGCGAAGGCTATGAAAAAGGTTTTTTAATGCTCTATTGTAGTCTTGACTATCATAAAAGAGGCTTCCGATATTATGCAATACCGAAGCAATTCCTCGCTTATCTTGGAGCTGTTCAAAAAGTTGTAAACTACGTTGATAGTAGTATAAGGCAGAATCGTATAACCCTTGAGACTGATACACAGTACCCAAGTTATTGAATGCTGTAGCGATACCTTGTTGTGATTGTGCTAAACGATGAAGTGTCAGGCTTTGTAGAAAATAATGCTTAGCTTGTTCCCACTCTCCTTGACTTTTGTACAAAAAACCAATATTGTTTAAAACCTTGGCTATTCCTGCTGTATCCCTTAGGCGCTGTCTTAATTCTAAACTCTGCAAATAATAGTTCAATGCCTGTTTGTAATTTCCTAAATCTTGATATATGGAAGCCATGTTATTTAAAGTTGTTGCAATACCAGAAAGATTATTCAATTGTTTTTTTATTGTTAAACTTTTCTCATAAAACATCAAACTTTTTACATAATCACCTTGATTCTGGTACATAAAAGCGATATTATGTGCTGCAGATGCGGCGATGTCTAATCGTTTTCTTTTTTCTGCTTCATTTAGAAGTTGGAGGAAGTACCTCAAAGCATTTTGGTAGTCGCCTTTTTGATAATAAAGGAAAGCGATATTGCGCAGCAGGGTAAACAATCGTTTTTCGTAGTTAAAAACCAGTGCTTTTGCTCGGGCTCTTTGATAGTATTGTAACGCTAAGGAAGCGTTGCCTATATTGTCGTAGTAAAGTCCTAAAATGTAAAACAATTCTATTTGCGTTTTTTGTAGATAGTTTCTTAGCGTTGGGTCCTTGATAGTATCTACAGCTTTATAGATTTTTCTCCATAACTTGGGTGTTTGGAATGAAGCTTGAAGAGCTAAAC
>WFXK01000060.1 GCA_015490695.1 Bacteroidota bacterium
TCCTTGGGATAGTAAATATTGAATCTTGTTATACATAGCGGGCCAGTAATCGGGGTCTAAACTCAGTGAGCGCTCAAAGCAGTACAATGCAGAATCCTGTTGTTGCTTTTTCATGTAGTAAACTCCTAAGTCGTTCCATAGAACAGCGTGCTTGGGATGAAGGGCTATACCTTTTTTTAAATAATAATAAGCTTTTTGAAGTTTTCCTAAGGCTAAATAAGCGCCTGCGATTTTACTATAAAAGTCAGGGTGGAAAGCCATGCATTGCAGTGCTTTATGCCAATAGCGAAGAGCCAAATGCCATTTTTTTAATTGACTTGCGCTCTCTCCAATACGATAAGCACTCCATCCATCTTGAATAACAGAGGTATCTGGTGCAACACTAAGCACTTTTTCCCATGCCCCTCGTAAAAAATAATAATGCACCCAAACCTCCCATGGCACTTCATCACTTTGTTGTAAATAATAATAGGCAGAATCCAAAACCGATTCTTGCGGTAAAAAACTCTCGTAATATTTCAAATACGCTTTTGCCTTCATTAATGCAGTGGTTGAAGTCAAAACAACAGGTTGTAAACCTAAAAACTTTCGTAAGGCTTCTTTTTCTTTTTCACTAATATAACGCTTCTTAGAAGGAATCTGAATTTTATGGTCTGTAATGGCTACATGGGGTATGTCAGCACTACCTGAGCGAGGCATGTGACAAACCACACAAGCAGAATCTCTAAAATGGCTATCTCCATGGCACTGAAGACAAATACTATTGTAAAACCGCAAGGGAGTCTCTTTAACACTGCGATGAGGCGAATGACAAGTAATACAAGTTAATTGCTGACTTTGCTGATAACAACGACTTTCCATCAAACGAACCACATGAGAAGCCATCCAAAATTGCCCACGGGGAACAAAAACCTGTAAAATGCTGTCTAATAGCATACCCGGATGGAAATCAAAAAAAGTTTTTCCAGGTTGTAGCACTGCAACCCCTTGCAGATGACAACGCATGCATAGGCTCATTTGTTGTTGGAAGGAAAGGCGCTTAGGGTGCACAATCCATCGTTTTGCCGCTTCTTTGTCTCCTTTTTGAGCCGCTTGAACATGTAAACTTCCATTGCCATGGCAACGCTCGCACTCAATCCCCGAAGGAATGGCGTAATAACGATTTAGAGATTGCGGTTCCCACTGCGGATAACCATTATGACAAGTAATGCATTCCGTTGCAATCGCTCTGGAAAAACGAACATTATAATCTTCAAACCCCGGTGCCATGTCCCATAATTGCTTCTGCGTATAAAACGTAATAGGTGCTTGAAACAAATAACCATTAATTTGCCATAAATGCGAATTCGTATGATGTCCAGAACCAATAATGTAGTGTATGGTTTCTATGCGCTTATATACGGTTTCCCCTTCGTATAAACGAAACTCTAATACCTTCAAAGTATCCTTTTCCCAAAAAGGATGATAATAAAACTTTCTTGTGCTGTCATAGATAACAGGGTGATACGCAAAGGTTGCAGCACTTTTTTCACGTGTTGCTTTTGCAAAAGATTGCCCCATGCCACTACGCATAAAACTTTCATAATGGCTCCAATGGCACTGTTTGCAAACTTGTTTACCTACAAACGTTGCTTTGGGTTGTTCCGATGGAGTGCTGCAAGCAAATAACAAAAAAATAATTCCTATAAACCAATTTGTTGCATTACCCATTCGCCTATAGGATTTTGAAAATGCTCATCACAAAGATGATAGGCACTCCATAAATGTAAACACTTTACTGTGTTACTTTGCTGCCAATTACGAATACCGCCTAAGCCGATATTTTCATCTTCTAACGCCGAAATCAAATAATCCCATTGATGTTTTTTCATCCAGTTTCTCCAGTGGATTAAAAAGTTTTTTCGCAGATGGATTTCTTTTTTGTGGAGTTGATGTAGAGCACTTTGGAGTTTTTTTGAGGTTTTTAATCGTTGTTCCCACCAATGGATAGCCCCTTGGGCTTCCAAGCGGGCAATGGCTTTGTGTAAAGGGGTATAACGCACAATCCAAAACCGGGTAAACTCAGGTTGCCATCGGTTTTTATGCCAACGAATAAATGGGCTTTCAAAAATCATGGTTTTAACGGGTGCGCCATATAGGCTCTTCACAACCATAATGGTGAGCAAAGTACCTTGCTAATACAAAAAGCCAATCTGAAAGCCGATTTAAATAAGGAATAATAACAGGATGAATAGGTTCTTTTTCGTTTAAGGCGACACATCGGCGTTCAGCACGGCGACAAACGCAACGCGCAAGATGGGCATAAGCATTCGCAGGATGCCCCCCGGGTAAAATAAAATGCCGCAACGGCTTTAAAACAGCCTCCATCGCATCAATAGAATCTTCCAGTTTTTTTACTTCTTCTTCACTTAACTCAGGTAACTGCATCCTACAACGTTGGGGGTCTGCCGCTAAATAAGCACCAATAGTAAACAACGTAGATTGTATTTCTTGCAAAAAAGGTAAGAACTCCAACTCTTCTGCATAAGGGTACAAAAATGCCAGTACACTATTGAGCTCGTCTACAGTGCCGTAGGCTTCTATACGCAAAGCTGCTTTGGATAAACGAGTACCACCTAAAAGGGAAGTTTCTCCTTTATCCCCGCGCTTGGTGTAAATCTTCATAGACTTTATGATATAAAACTTTTTGCAGATATTTTCCTGTAAGCGACTGAGGGTTTTGTGCGATGGCTTCTGGAGGTCCTTCGGCAACAATGTATCCTCCTTCATCTCCCGCACCAGGACCCAAATCAATCACCCAATCTGCCATTTTAATCACATCCATATTGTGTTCAATAACAATAACGGTGTTACCTTTATCTACTAAAGCATTTAAGACATCAAGCAAGATTTTAATATCATGGAAATGTAATCCTGTAGTGGGCTCATCTAAGATGTAAAGGGTGTGTTGATACGTTTTTTTTGCTAGCTCAGCAGCAATTTTTACTCGTTGGGCTTCGCCTCCTGAGAGCGTCGGTGCAGGTTGCCCTAATTGTAAATACCCTAAACCTACTTGCTGTAAAGTTGTTAAAATTCTATGGATGGCAGGATGTTTTTCAAAAAAGACACAGGCTTCGTCAATGGTCATGTTTAATACATCACTGATAGACTTTCCTTTATAGCGGACTTCTAAGGTTTCTCTGTTGTAGCGTTTCCCTCGGCAGTATTCACAACGAACGTAGACATCAGGTAGAAAACGCATTTCAATGACTTGCACACCACTGCCTTTGCAATGTTCACAGCGTCCTCCTTTGACGTTAAAGGAGAAGCGTCCTGGGGCATAGCCTCGGATTTGTGCTTCAGGCAGTTGGGCATAAAAGCGACGAATGCGGTCAAAGACCCGTGTATACGTAGCGGGATTGCTGCGAGGCGTGCGACCAATCGGCTGCTGCGTGATTTGTATCACCTTCTTTATCTTGTCAATCCCTTCTATGCTATCAAAAGGCAAGGGATGATACCCCCGCTCCCTGTCTACCATCTGCCGAAGCGCAGGATATAACGTATGATGAATCAAAGTAGACTTCCCAGAACCACTCACCCCAGTAATACAAATCAATAATCCTAAGGGAAAACGTACTGTAATATTTTTCAGATTGTGCCCTTTCGCTCCCCTTAGGACTAAAACCTCATTCCAATTAGGTTCTCTACGTTTTTTGGGGATTTCTATGGACAAAGCGCCCGATAAATAAGCTCCTGTTATGCCTTTTTTCCTTTGTGCCACCTCCTTCGGCGTTCCTGTATCTACCACCTCCCCACCCTCTTTCCCCGCACCAGGACCAATATCCAATAAATAATCTGCTGCTAACATCGTTTCTAAATCATGCTCTACAACAATAATAGTGTTACCCATATCTCTTAGAACCTTCAGCGCATTCAGAAGTTTTTCATTATCACTGGCATGAAGTCCTATACTGGGCTCATCTAAAACATAAAGCACCTCTGTTAGTTGTGAACCGATTTGAGTCGCTAACCGAATCCGTTGAGCTTCTCCTCCCGATAGCGTATTAGAAGCCCGATTCAAATGTAAATAATGCAAACCCACTTGAAGCAAAAAGTTTAGTCGTCGGCGAATTTCTTTTAAAAGCTCCTGTGCAATTTGCCGTTCCCGAGTTGACAACCGCTCTGGAAGCACTTTTAACCATTGGTCTAACTGTTGTAAAGGCATCGTTGCCAGCTCTCCAATATGCTTCCCAGCAATTTTGAATAAAAGCGACTCAGGTTTCAAACGATACCCTTTACACAAAGTACAGCGAATCCATTCACTATATTGTGCAAGGACTTCTCCCTCCCAACTCCATTCATAGGCATCAAAAAACTCAGAGAGCACCGAAGCCAAGCTCCAAGGTGAACCATCATCACTTAAAATTGCTTCTTTGATAGAAAGTGGAAGTGCTTCAAAAGGGGTATCAGGGGCAATTTTAGCATCTGTAAATAAAGGTATGTAATGCTCTTCTAAAAATTGTTTTAAGGTCAATAAAGTGGGTTCTTTGTAAAAAGCTAGGGCGCCTTTGAGCAAGGGTTTTTGAGGTGAAGCAATTAAAGATTCTGCTACAAATCCGAAGAATTCGCCCAGTCCTTTACATCGGGGGCATCTACCATAAGTGGAATTAAAAGAAAAAGTTGCCGGTTGCGGTGGCTCAATCCCCTTCCCTGTAGTAGGGTCTACCCACGCCGTATTAAACCAATGTAATTGATTTGTTCGCTCCTGCCACAAAACAACTAGCGTGTTCTTTTTTTTGTAATCTAACGCCGTTTTTAAACTCTCTAATAACCGCGTACGACGCTTTTGAGAAACCTCTAAAGTGTCTATAACGATAAAAATATCATGAATCTGATAACGGCTTAATTGCGGAATAGGCTCTAAGGAAACAAATTGCCCATCTATATACGCTTTTGAAAAACCTTTTTTTAAGGCTTCGTAAAGGAGTTGCCGATAAATTCCTTTTCTTCCTATGACTACAGGCGTCAAGATTGCTACTTTTTCTCCTTCAAACCGCTGAAGAACTTCATGTAAAATTTCTTCTAAGGAGTAGGCTTTGAGTGGTCTACCATCTTGACTATGCGGAACAGCAATTTTAGCATAGAGCAGACGCAGTAAGTCATAGATTTCCGTTAATGTGCCTACTGTAGAACGAGGGTTCCGAGTAATGGTCTTTTGTGCGATGGCAACGGCAGGGCTAATGCCTTCTATGTATTCCACTTCAGGGCGTTTTAGTTTACCAATGAATTGACGAGCATAAGTAGAAAAGGTTTCTAAATAACGTCTTTGCGCTTCTGCATAAATGGTATCAAAGACCAAGGAGCTTTTCCCTGAGCCACTTACTCCTGTTACCACAATGAACTTTCCCCGTGGTAAAACAACATGAATGTTTTTAAGGTTATGTTCTTTAGCACCTGCTATTTCTAAATATTCCATTTTACCCCCTTGTGTTTTTGAGGCAATATTAGAGAAAATTATGCTTAGGCGAAATACTGAAGGATATTGCGCACGCTATTGAGATAGGCTTCTCCAAAGAGCACTAAATGGACTAATAAATAGTATAGGTTATAAAGGGGTTTTCGTTCGTTAAAGCCGGGTTGTAGAGGAAAATGTTCTTGATAAGCATCGTAAAAGCGTTGTGAAAATCCACCAAAGAGGGTAGTGAAAGCTAGTTCCATTTCTCGGTGTCCATAGTAAACGGCGGGGTCTATGAGCACAGGATTGCCTTTTTTATCTATTAAGTAGTTTCCTCCCCATAAATCGCCATGAAGCAAAGCGGGCGGTTCTTCAGGAAAGTATTGCGACACCTTTGCACATAGCCGTTCCATCGCTCGCAAATCCTGTTTTTGTAGTAAACCTTTATCAAAGGCTTGTTTAGTTAGAGGTTCTATGCGGTTAGAGACGTAGAAGGTTGTCCAGTCTTCACAAAGGCGGTTTTTTTGCGGAAGGATTCCGATGAAGTTATCACTATGCCATCCGAAATAGTCGCTACTGTGCCGATGTAAGCATGCTAAACCTGCTGCAAATGTATCCCAGAACCGCTTTCCCCGTTGCCCCTCTTCTATAAATTCCATCAGTAAAAAACTAAAATCGCCTTCTATATCTGCTTTATAAGGTTGAGGTACGCGTAAACATTGGGTCTGTCCTAAGGCTTGTAATCCTTCCATCTCAGCTTGGAACATAGGAAAGTATTCTGCTTTGTTCACTTTAATACAAAAGCGTTTAGTGTTGTGGCGCACTTCAAAAACATGATGGATACATCCGCCTGATAAAGAAAAGATTTGAACTTCAGAAGGGTCAACCGCTAAAATTTTACTTATTAAAGTTTTTATGTTCATTTAGGCAAAAATAGCAAATTTGTGGGGTATGAAATGGCGTTCGTTATTTCTTCGTAAGCCTGTAGAGCGATTATTACAGCCTTCGGAAAAGCTTCATAGAAATTTACGGATTTTGGATTTAACTGCTTTAGGGATTGGTGCGATTGTAGGTGCGGGGATTTTCGCTACGATTGGCGAAGCAGCTTCTAAGGGCGGACCTGCAGTCGTCTTCCTTTTTATCTTTACAGCAATTGCCTGTGGTTTTTCTGCGCTTAGTTATGCAGAGTTTGCCTCAGGTATCCCTATCGCAGGAAGCGCTTATACTTATGCTTATGCCGCCTTTGGAGAGCTTATTGCATGGATTATCGGCTGGGACCTGTTATTAGAATACGCTATTGGTAACATCGCTGTTGCTATCTCATGGTCCGATTACTTTACCTCTTTATTAAGCGGATTAGGTATTGAAATCCCCCCTTATTTAACTATGGACACACGCACCGCTTATGAAGGATATCAAAAAGTACATCAAGCGTTATTGGAAAATAAATCTTTAAGCGAGTTTCCCCTTGCTTTGCAAGAGGCTTATAAGGCATGGATGAAAGCGCCTCGTATCGTAGGAGACCTCCGATTTATTATAGACGTACCCGCTTTTTTAATCGTCGTTATTATCACCACTATCACTTATATTGGTATTCGGGAATCTAAATGGACCAATAATTTATTAGTAGCTTTTAAGTTACTCATTCTCTTATTGTTCATTGTCGTAGGAAGTTTTTATGTTCAGCCACAGCATTGGACGCCTTTTATGCCGAATGGTTTAGAAGGGGTTATGCAGGGGGTTGCCGCTGTATTTTTTGCTTATATCGGCTTTGATGCCTTATCTACTACCGCAGAAGAGTGCAAAAATCCTCAAAAAGACCTTCCAAAAGCAATGGTGCTCTCCTTGCTCATTACAACCATTATCTATGTGCTGATTGCTTTAGTATTAACAGGTTTAGTAGATTATCGTCACTTAAATGTTGGCGACCCCTTAGCCTATGCATTGAAGGTAATTGGATTAGACTGGTTTTCTGGAATTGTCGCTTTAAGTGCCTTGGTAGCTATGACAGGTGTTTTATTAGTTTTTGCTATTGGACAACCGAGAATCTGGATGAGTATGAGCCGAGACGGATTACTACCACCTATTTTTGCTGTTATCCATCCCGTTTATCGTACCCCTTCCTTCGCAACAATCGTTACAGGATTATTAACTGCTATTCCTGTGTTGTTTTTTAACTTCTCCGAAGTCGTTGAATTAACCAGCATCGGTACCCTTTTTGCCTTTTTGATTGTCAATATCGGCGTATTGATTATGGAACTCAAACCAGGAACCTACCAACCTAAATTTAAAGTACCTTTCATATTAGCTCGTTGGTGGTTATTGCTTATTTTCGTTCTTAGTATAGTGATTACTTACTACCTCTTGAGTAATTGGACACTATCGGTATGGATATTTTTCATTTTATTTTTCATCTTAGTAGTGCTTAGTTTTATTTTTCGTCTTTCTTTATTACCTTGCTTGGGCATTCTAACGTGTTTATATCTGATGGTGCATTTAACATGGCAAAACTGGATACGCTTCTTATTATGGCTTTTAATAGGGCTTTCTATCTACTTCCTTTATGGTTATAAACATAGTAAACTAAGACAACAATGGAAATAGCAGTACAAATAGAACCTTCTTGGAAGCTGGTGTTAGAACAAGAGTTTCATAAGCCTTACTTTAAGTCTTTGGTTGCTTTTTTAAAGGAGGAGAAACGACAGGGAAAGACGATTTACCCACCTGGGAAATTGATTTTCAATGCTTTTTGGCAGACTCCCTTTGATAAAGTTAAAGTAGTGATTTTAGGACAAGACCCTTATCATAATCCTGGACAAGCGCATGGATTATGTTTTTCTGTGCCGCATGGTATTCCCAAGCCTCCTTCTTTGAAAAACATTTTTAAAGAACTCAGGGACGATGTAGGTTGCCCTGAACCTTCTCATGGTAATTTAACCTATTGTGCACGCCAAGGAGTATTATTGTTAAATGCTATTTTAACAGTGCGTAAGAACGAACCTACTTCGCATCGCGGCAAGGGGATGGGAACAATTTACCGATGCAGTCATACGAGCATTAAATGAAAAACGCTCACATTTAGTCTTTATGCTATGGGGAACTTATGCACAAGAAAAAGCAAAGTTTGTTGACACCAGTCGCCATTTAGTTTTAAAAGCAGGACACCCGTCTCCAATGTCTCAAAAATATTTTTTGGGATGTCGTCACTTTTCTAAAGCCAACAGCTACCTTTTATCTTATGGTATAGACCCTATAGATTGGTGTATTCCCGAGGAGCCAATAGATTAAGGTACAGGGTCATAACCGCTTCCACCCCAAGGGTGACAACGAAGTAAACGCTTTAATGCTAAGAATCCTCCTTTAAAAATCCCATATTTTTTCAATGCTTCTATAGCATATTGTGAACACGTAGGGGTATAACGACACGCTCCGGGTAATAAAGGTGAAAGCAATAATTGATATAGCCGAATGAAAAAAATAGCTCCTGCACTAAGCGCTTTGTTCAACCGCTTCCAAAAGTTGTGCCAAAAGGTTTTTGACATCTTCTGCGATGATAGTATAGGAGGGAAAAGCTTTATTTCGGTATAAAAAAAAGACTTTGAGGCTCTTTTGGTGTTTTTTTAAGGCTTCTAACAGGGGGAGGCGGTGTAGGCGATAGGCTTCCCTTAACCAGCGACGTATTTTATTCCGCTTCACCGCCTGCTTGAAAAACCGCTTAGGAACAGAAAAACCCACTTTTATGTAGTACTCCCGAGGAAATTGCTCCGAATCATAAGGTTCTATATAAAATTTTGCTTCTACCATATTGGCTTTTAGCATCCGTCCTTCTTTAAAAACACGCTGAATTTGCCTTTTTAACTTTATCCGTTCATATTTCGGGAAACGGTAAGGATGAGCAGACACCAATTATTTTTTATGCATTGTATCGCTTACAGTAAGACGATAGCGTCCTTTTTTTCTACGACGGCTTAAAACTTTTCTTCCTCCTTTGGTTGCCATCCGTGCTCTGAACCCATGTTTATTGCGTCGTTTCCTGCAATGAGGTTGATAAGTCCGCTTCATGGCTTAGCAAAGGTACAGCACTTTTGTGAATAGACAAACCCTATACCTCATAAAAGAAGGCACAACCTCCCATACAACCACAACCCTCAATACGACAAAGACTGATAAGCAAACCTCAAATAAAAACTATAACTTTATTTCGCTAATTAACAAATTCCCTACTTCATCTACTAAAACACAAACAAGCATTTTATCAAAACTTAATTCATAGGGTAAGTGTGAAAGAGATAATACCCTAAATGAAAGAAAGAGTACCATTGTGGCGTGGTTTCTGGTATGTAACTAACAAAGAAACCTGCAGGACCAATAGGCGTACGAAACACTAGTCCAGAAGAAAAGACAAAGAGTGCATGCGCTTTTTTAAAATCATACACGTCTACTAAGTTCCCAGAAGCATCCTTTCCCCACCGGTGATAAGTACTCACAGTAGAAAGATACGAACGCCATAGCAGCTGAGAAGTCAGACGCACATTAGCAATCCCTTGAAAACCTAAGAAAGCCTTAGAGTGGAACGCAGGCAGATAGAGCATGTGGCTCCCTGGAAAAGCATCAAAACGAGGAGAAAAAAGCACATTCGCTTGCTCAGCATAAAAGGGAGGAAAAAAAGCATATCCCCCTTGAACAACTATACCTATCCCTAAACGTCTCTTCCAATACAAAGAATAGAGTTCTAAATGCGCTGTAGCACTAACCCCCTGAAATGAAGTCCTATCTATAACCTCCTTACCACGATAATGTTTAAACTGCTCCTTACCATCCCAATAATAAGCCCGCAAAACTAAAATAGTACCTTGAGTAGGATACTGCTTGTCATCTACATGCATATGATTAAAATAAATTCCATTACGGAAAGCTAAAATACCATTATAGTTCAGCGAATCTACATTCGTTTGTCCCGAAGGCAAATAACCTACACGGATTCTATGAGCTCCGCTATGAAGAACAAGCTTTGTATGTTTCTCTACAGGAAAAAGCATTTGAGTATACAAAGCTAATTGATTAACCAATACATTCGCATCATTTAAGGGATAGAAAGCAGCATCTATATTTAGAGGTCGCTGCAGATTCCATTCTACCCCTTTAGTGCCTATTAACAGAAAAACAGGTAGTCTCAAAGGAAGGCGATAAGCCAGAAAACCATGAACACTATTTTCAAAGCTTCCCCAATTCAATTGCACTTGTAAGCGCAAACCATAAGTAGACAACCCTGTATAAAGTAAAGAAGTATATACTTGAAATTCTCTTGGGTTAAATAATACTGTCCCTAAGCGCAGCGCTAAGGGAGATTTCTTAGAAACATGAATATCTAAACGCTGCGTACTATCTGTTAAATAATGAATTTCAGGAAATACAACAGCAAAATTCCCCGTTTGTCTTAACTGATAACACCTTCTATAGAGCTGTTTCCACTTTGTTATAGGTTTCTTAGAAGAAAAAAACACTTTGTGCAAATAGCGCTCTTCATTAGCACGTAACCCATAGATAGAAATCTCCGTAATGCAAAGCGACACAGGATCTTGCTGAAAACGCTTTCTTCTCAATTGCAAAGCATCATAGGAAACAC
>WFXK01000061.1 GCA_015490695.1 Bacteroidota bacterium
AAACGAACCTCTATCTTCGCAGGATGAATGTTTACATCCACCTCCTCCGGCGGCACCTCCAAATGCAATACATAAAACGGCTTCCTATCCCCCGATAACATCGTCCCAAATCCAGAACGAACCGCCTGCATCACTAACCCATGACGTACATACCTGCCATTCACATATAAAAACTGCTGCGCAGACGCCGACGCAACCCCCAATCCCCCAACATACCCCCACACCCGATACGACCCATCCCGATAATCCACCTCATACAACTCCCCCTCCTCTAAAGAAAACAACGTCAAAATCCGCTGCTTAAACTCCTGAACAGGTAAACGATACAACACCTTACCATTATGCTCTAACGTAAAAGCCACCTGCGGATGCCCCAAACATAACTGCTGAAATACCTGAACCAAATGCTTCAACTCCGTAGCATCCGAACGTAAAAAATTACGCCGAGCAGGCACATTAAAAAACAATTGCTTTACCTTAATACTGGTCCCTTTTGCCATCGCCACAGGCTCACAACGCCTTAACTCCCCACCATACACCTCCACAAGCGTCCCCATCTCCTGCCCCTCAGGACGCGTCCTTAACTCTACCTGCGACACCGCCGCAATACTCGCCAACGCCTCCCCACGAAACCCTAACGTCCTCAACGCATATAATGACGATAAATCGTATATCTTAGACGTCGCATGACGCTCAAAACATAAACGGGCATCTATAGCATCCATCCCCACCCCATCATCCACAACCTGAATCAACTGCTTACCCGCCTTCTTCAAATAAACCGCTATCCGCCTCGCCTGTGCATCTATAGAATTCTCTATCAACTCCTTCAACACCGACGCAGGCCTTTGAACCACCTCCCCAGCTGCAATCTGATTAATAACCACCTCCGGTAAACGCCGTATCACCCCCATATCCATCACAAAACTATACACTTTTTGACTACCACAACATTTCCCTAATTTTGTCCAACATTAAAAACATAACCCCTATGGAACCTGCCTTAAAACAAATTATTGAAGAAGGGAAAAAACAAATGAACAAATCCTTAGCCCACTTCGAAAAAGAATTGGTAGCTATCCGCGCAGGAAAAGTTTCTCCAGCACTCGTAGAAGGGATTAAAGTAGATTATTACGGCGTTCCAACCCCTATCCAACAATTAGCCAATATCACCGTCTTAGATGTCCGAACCCTAAGCATCCAACCCTTTGACCCCCAATCCATCGCCGCCATAGAAAAAGCCATTATGGAAGCCAACCTCGGCGCAACACCACAAAACGACGGCAAAACCATCCGAATCACTATGCCCCAATTAACCGAAGAACGACGAAAACAACTGGTCAAAAAAACGAAAATGCTCGGCGAAGAAGCCCGAATCGCCATCCGAAACATCCGAAGAGAAATGAACGAAAAACTTAAAAAACTAAAAAAAGAAGGCTTCGCAGAAGACGAAATCCGTATCGCAGAACAAGAAGTACAAAAAATCACCAACCAATTCATCCAAAAAATAGACCAACTCCTCCAAGCTAAAGAAAAAGAAATAATGACCGTATAACATGCGTATACTGGTCATTGACGACGAAATCGCTATCCGTGAAGTCATTAAAGAAATCTTAGAAGAAGAAGGCTACGAAGTTGCGCTTGCTTCCGATGGACGCCTCGCTATGAAACAACTAAGACGTTATGATGACGACACCGCCCTAATCCTGTGCGACGTTAAAATGCCCAGAATGGACGGCTGGGAAGTGCTCAAAAAAGTACGAGAACACTATCCCGACATCCCCGTCATCATGATTAGCGGACACGCAACCAGCGCAGAAGACGCCATGCAAGCCGTCCGCCTCGGCGCCTACGACTACCTAACCAAACCCTTAGATCATAATAAACTCATCCTCGCTGTAAGAAATGCCTTAGAAAGACGCCACCTCATCCAAGAAACCAGACGACTAAAACGCCAAGTACAACAACAAGCCCTACGACCCCTACTGGGCGAATCCCCCGCCATGCAACAACTAAAAGAACAAATAGAAAAAGTCGCCCCATTAGACGTCAGAGTCCTCATCCTCGGTGAAAACGGTACAGGAAAAGAACTGGTAGCCCGATGGATTCATCACCTCAGTAAACGTAACGACAAACCTTTTGTTGCCCTAAACTGCGCCGCCATCCCATCCGAACTCATAGAAAGCGAACTATTCGGACACGAAAAAGGTGCCTTCACCTCCGCCATCAAACAACGCATCGGAAAATTTGAAGAAGCCAACGAAGGAACCCTGTTCTTAGATGAAATCGGCGACATGAGCCTCGCTGCCCAAGCAAAAGTCCTTAGAGCCCTCCAAGAAGGCGTCATCACCCGAGTCGGCAGCAACGAAGAAATCCCCGTAAACGTCCGCATCATCGCCGCAACCAACAAAGACCTCGCTTTAGAAATCCAACAAGGACGCTTCAGAGAAGACCTCTACCATCGCCTTAGCGTCGTCGTACTTAAAGTACCCCCTCTAAGAGAACGAAAAGAAGACATCCCCCTATTAGCCAACACCTTCCTAAAAGAAAGCCTCCAAGCCTACGGACTACCCCCAAAATCCTTCGATAAAAAAGCACTGGAATTCCTTCAACAACAACCATGGAGCGGTAATGTGCGAGAACTACAAAACGTCGTAGAACGCCTCGCCATCTTCGCACAAAACCCCATCACCGCAGAAGAAGTCAAAAAATACCTCATGCCCCTACCACAACAAGCCCTCATCTATGACCTTGTTAAACAATTTAAACACCTAAAAGACTTCAAAGAAACCTTAGAAAAATACTTCATCACCTACTACCTCAAACAATTTAAAGGCGATAAACAACAAACCGCCAAAGCCATCGGCATATCCCAAGAAGAATTAGAAAACCTAATACAACGCTACCAAATCCATCCTGTATCCCTATGAGTCAAAAAGGTGCCATCAAAAAACAAATCCAAGTAGGTTTGTTAGTTATCGTTAGCATTATCCTAATGCTCATCGGCTTAAGCTACTTAAAAGGCTATTCTGTAGTCTCCCGAACCACCATGTTAACCGCTTACTTTCCTGAAGTTAAAGGCTTAAAAGCAGGCGACCAAGTCCTTTTAAAAGGCTACCAAGTTGGTCAAGTCCATCGGCTCTCCTTTGACGCCCAACGAAAACAAATCGCCGTCCAATTCTGGGTCCGTAACAATATCAAACTCCCTAAAAACTCCTACGTAGAAATCGTAGAGAAAGACTTCTTAGGAACCATGGCGTTAAGTATCCATCTGGGAGACGAAAAAAACTTTTTACAAGACGGCGATACCATCCACGGGACCTTAGCTGCAGGCACTTTTGAAACCATCAAAAACGAAATCATCCCCGTAAAAGACCAAATTCTAAAACTACTCATCACCATAGAACCCGCTATCAAAGGCATACGACAACTCTTAGGAGACAGCGCACAAATGACCCAAATGCGTCACCATATCCATGCTACCACCGCCCAACTACAAAAGCTAAGCAAACAACTTACACAACTATCTCAACAGCTCCAAAACCTCCTTACAGACTTCAGAAAAGATTGGAGAACCCTACATCCTGAGCTCCAAGCCACCTTAAAAAACGTCCATCACCTTAGCGATAGCCTAAAACAAACCCTTCCTCCTTTAATGCGCTCCTTACAAGCAACCAGTAACCAACTCCATCTGTTATTAGACTCTCTAAACCATGGCAGTGGAACCGCATCAAAATTCCTCCACGACCCCCAACTTTATAACAACCTCACAAAAAGCGTAGAATCCTTAGACAAACTCCTCATAGAGCTCCGCCTCCACCCCGAACGCTTTGTCCATTTCTCCCTCTTTGGCAGAAAAGACAAAGAAAAGAAAAAGAAAAAACACAAACCTTAATTAACGCCTACGAATCCAAACACGAACCCTTCTACTTAATGCAGGTTCTGCTAAAGGATGACGCTCTCCAAAGTAGCGAATCACTAAACGAGACGGCACCATCCCAAGACTAATTAAATAATCCCTTACTGCTACAGCACGCCGATACGACAAAGAATCATTATACACTGAAGTCCCTACCGTATCTGTATGCCCCTCAATAAATACGGAATCTGCCCGCTGCAAATAAGGAAACGCATGGCGAAGTACTTCCTTCGCAGAATCCGTCAAAAACGATTTATCAAATTCAAAATAAACAAACCACTCATATAAAGTGTCCCTCAAAGGCAAAGTATCCTCTTGCTTATGCTCATTAATAGGACGCTGTGTGTGAATTTTTATCTTTCTCAAATTTACATAATAAATATCCCCATCACGAATGAAATAAGCCTCTGTGCTATCTTCTGAAATAATAAAACCATATTCATCGGCTTCTGTATTAAAAGGCGCACCAAGATTACGAATATTGGTTATGGTACCATCAGGCTGTAAATCTGCAACAAAAATATCTAATCCTCCTTTGCCTGGATAACTGTTTGAAGCGAAAAACAAAGTTTTCCCATCGGGCGTAATAAACAAAGAACGTTCATCACCCTCTGTACTAATAGGATGCTTTTTTAGCGGTCCCCAACGTTGCTTACGCTCATCCCATTGACTATAATAAATATCCATCGCACCCGTATACTCCACACCACAAGCAACAAAGAAATGTTTTAAATCAGGTGTTACATAAGCACCGTCTGTGGCATATCTTCTATAACGTCTTAACTTTTCCGCAAAAAACTGCGTAATACCCCCGTTCAATCCTTTTACTATGCTCCAATAAAGACTATCCACAGGTTTTGCAAGGAAGTAAGGTCCACCTTGATGCACCCAACCATCGCGCCAACTTTGGAAAATCAACGAGCCATCGGGTAATAAAACAGGTTCATCTTCACCATCAGGGGAATTAATACCCAAAGGAAGCACTTGAGGCGGCTGCCACTTCCCATCAACCCGAACAGAAAACCATAAATCCCCATCATACCCCTCCTTACCATGGAAACGATAACCCATCGGCGTGCTCCAAGGCTGCCCCCCACGATCACTCATAAAAAGCATCAAACGCTTATCCTTAGAAAGACAAAGATTGGTCTCCCGATAAGGTGAATTCAACACCGCCAAAGGCTTAGGCGTGTCTACCTCTAAATAAAATAACTCAAAAATAGTCCTCTGCGCAAGGCTGATTTCTAAACTGCAAATGATACAAACAATAATAAAACCCTTTTCGCCGCAAAAGCGCTTCATGACTACCTTGCTCTATAATCTTACCATCCTCCAAAACTATAATATAATCCGCTTGCTGCAAAGCAGACAACCGATGTGAAATCACAATCAAAGTCGGACGATAACTACTATGGCGTAATTGATATAAAATCCGCTGTTCTGTTTCGGTGTCCACTGCCGAAAGCACATCATCTAAAATAAGCACAGGTGCTTTTTTCAACCATGCTCGTGCTAAAGCCAAACGCTGTTGCTGCCCTCCCGAGAGCATAACGCCCCGCTCCCCAATAAAGGTATCTATCCCCTGAGGCATCTGCTCTATATCTTTCCATAAATCCGCAAAACGCAACGCCTCCACAATCTCCTCTTCTGTAGCATCTAACTTCGCATAACGCACATTATTACGAATCGTATCGGGAAACAACAGCGGCTCCTGAGGCGCATAACTAATGAAATGATATAACTGCTGCTGCGGATAACGCTGTAAAGGAATCCTTCCTAAAAGAACCGTCCCTTGCGTAGGGTCATATAAACGCGCACAAAGGTATGCAAGCGTACTTTTCCCACTTCCCGTTCTACCTGTTACCCCAAGTACCTTCCCCTCTTCAAGAATAAAATCCACATCCTTTAAAGCAAAACGCTCAGCATTGGGATAACGAAACCAAACTTGCTGAAAAACTAAACTAAAATCCTTGGGTTTCACTTTCTGCTTTGGAAAAGAAAGCTCAGAACGCCATCGCATAAATTCCTCAATCCGTGCTTGACTTGCCGCCGCTTGCTGAATCATACTGGTAATCCACCCTAAAGAAGCAATGGGCCAAGTCAGTAAATTCACATAAATAACAAATTCTGCAATGTTACCATAAGTAAAACGCCCTTGTAGAACCTCTAAGCCCCCTAACCAAACCGTAAACAACGTGCTCAATCCAATCAACAATGCAATGCTGGGATAAAACAGCGCATCAAAACGAATTAACCTTAGAGATTTATCATAAAGTGACAACGAAGCCTCATGAAAACGCTCAAAGAAAACACGCTCTTTTACTAACGCCTTAATCAAGCGAATCGCTGTAAGACTCTCTTCAGTAAACCCAGTTAAATCAGATAACTGCCTCTGAATAATCGTACTGTAACGATTAATCCTACCCTGAACTTTATACAAAATAAAAGCCAACAAAGGTAAAGGTGCTAAAACGTAAAAAGTCATCTTAACATTTACTTGTAGCATCATCACAAGCACCATCACGAAAAGGATAAAAGTGTTTAAGGTGTACATGATACCAGGTCCTGTAAACATCCGAACGTTAGCGGTATCTTCTATAAGTCGTGCCATTAAATCGCCGGTAGAAACCCTTTTTAATTGAGCAAAAGAATAAGACAAATAACGTTGAAATAATTGTTGCCGCTGTAGCGTTTCAATATGCCGAGAAGTAGTAATAATCGTTTGCCGAACTAAAAACAGAAAAAAACCACGAGCAATAGCCAAAATAATCACTGCTACAACAAAATATCCCAAAGAACGAAGAATAACAGCATAAGATTCCCCTCGTTGAATTTGCATTAAGGTTTCATCTAAAGTTTGTTGCACTAAACGTGCTGGATAAATAGAGAAAAAATTAGAAAGGATTAAAAAAATAATTCCTGCTAACAGCCGCCATCGGAATCGCCATAAAAGCGGATACAGCGCTTTTAAAAGGAGCTTCATTTAAGATAGAAAATATATCCGCAACAAAAAGTAAACTCCGACGTATCCAAGACACAATAGAAGAGTCAAAAGCCAAGGATAAAAAGCCCGCTTAGCAGCAAACCACCCAATCAACAAAACAACACAAAAACCCAAAGTAATGTACAAACTGACATTTAATCCTTGTAATAAAAACTTCGTAATTCCTCTCCCTTTTTCTATATTTTCCAATAAGAAAAAAACCACACTTGCCGTTATCCCAATAGCGTATAGGAACGCCACAATTGCCCAAATCCATTGCTTTTTACGATAGGTCTCTATCAAACCGATACCTGCAACAATAAGGGCTAATAAAAAGGGGTAGTACAATAAGAATTTCATAATGAGGGCAAAGATACACTACCTTACTATTTTAAGCAAAATAACCAGACTCCATCACCTCTCACTCTGGATCAATACAAACTGTGTTGTGCGACGAACACGCTTTTACAAGCGCATTTAAATCGCAATCCACCCTGGTTCAATGCAAACCGGAATATTCACCCTGGATCAACGACATGAGTAGTTTGCGATCGCAATCCACCCTGGTTCAATGCAAACTGAAAAAATAAGTGGCAATATTGTAAACAATAAGGATCGCAATCCACCCTGGTTCAATGCAAACTCCAGACAAAAGTATATGATATTCATGAAATATGCAAGGGCAAAACTAAGAAAATTTCAGTCGCACGCAAAAAAGCCCTAATCATAGGGAGTGCGACAAATCTATCTTAAAAGTTAAATGCACTTTGCTTGGGTTCAATATAAATCAATAAAGGGCAGTACTGTGGCTGTGTACACGCCTGACAAACTGAGGAAACTTAAAAGTTTCCTCAGTTTCCAACAAAAAAGCACCTGAAAAAGAAACCATACCCGAGATTCCTCGCCTTGCAGCTCGGCATGACGCGCACAGGGCAGAGGCTGTCGCGTCATGCCGAACGAATGTGAGGCATCTTAAAACTTTTCTTTATCTTCGCTCTATAATGAAACGCCTGCCTATTGGTATACAAGATTTTGAGACCCTCATCAATAATAACTGCTACTACGTAGATAGAACCC
>WFXK01000062.1 GCA_015490695.1 Bacteroidota bacterium
GCATTCAGAAACATTTTGGGCAGCAGTTGCCAAACACTTCCACTGGTTTCAACCCTGGGAAAAAGTAAAAAGTGGCGATTTTGAAGCGGTAAACTTCCAATGGTTCATCGGAGGTAAAACAAACCTTTGTTATAATTGTATAGACAGGCACCTACCCAAACGAGCAGACCAAGTTGCAATCATCTGGGAGCCCAACGAACCAACAGAACCTGTACGAAAAATCACTTATCAACAACTTTACGAACTTGTTTGTCAATTTTCCAATGCATTACTAGACTTAGGGGTTCGTAAAGGGGATAGGATAGCCATTTACATGCCTATGGTCCCTGAAGCGGCTATAGCGATGTTAGCCTGTGCACGTATTGGCGCTATTCATTCGGTTATCTTTGCTGGCTTCAGTGCCCAAGCCTTAGCAGAACGCATCCAAGACGCCAAAGCTAAAATATTGATTACCGCCAACGCAATGAAACGGGGAACGAAGTTAATTCCCCTAAAAGCTATTGCTGATGATGCCTTAAAACAATGCCCAAGCATAGAGAAAGTTATTGTCTATGAGCGCCTAAGAGATTATGCGGTAAGCATGCGAAAAGATAGAGATTTGTGGTGGCACACGCTTGTAGAAGCCTATCCCAAAGGAAACAAAGCAGCAGTCATGGATGCCGAAGACCCCCTATTCATCCTCTATACCTCAGGCTCCACAGGAAAACCAAAAGGGATTCTCCATACTACAGCAGGCTATATGGTTTATGCCGCCTATACCTTCTTAAACGTCTTTCAATATAACGAAGGAGAAATCTTTTGGTGTTCTGCTGACGTAGGCTGGATAACAGGACACACTTACGTGCTCTATGGCGCCTTATTAAACGGTGCCACCACACTCTTTTTTGAAGGTACACCCCTGTACCCTACCCCAGCCCGCTATTGGAAAGTCATAGAAAAACACCATGTAAACATCTTTTACACCGCTCCCACAGCCATTCGGGCTTTGATGGCACAAGGAGACCAATGGCTAAAAGGATTTGAATTCCCTTCTTTACGGGTCTTAGGCTCTGTTGGCGAACCCATTAACGAAGAAGCATGGCGATGGTTCTATGAAAAAGTTGGGAAGAACCGCTGCGCTTTAGTAGATACTTGGTGGCAAACCGAAACAGGCGGCATTATGATTTCCGCCTTAGCAGGTATCACTCCCCTGCGTCCTACGTATGCCTCCTTACCCCTACCAGGCGTACAACCCGTCATCCTAAACGAAAATGGAGAGGAGTGCCACCCCAAAGATAAAGCCGTAGAAGGTATTTTATGCATTAAAGATTCATGGCCTGGGCAAGCCCGAACCATGTGGGGCAACCACCAACGCTTCATAGAAACCTATTTTGCCCCGTATAAAGGGTATTACTTCACAGGCGATGGCGCACTAAAAGAACCCGATGGCTACATCCGTATCATCGGAAGAATAGATGACGTTGTGAACGTCTCAGGACACCGTATAGGAACAGCCGAGTTAGAAGACGTCATTAACAAGCATCCTGCCGTAGCAGAAAGCGCTGTCTTAGGCGCCCCCCACCCCGTAAAAGGACAACAACTCTACGCCTTCGTAATCCCTAAGCAAGAAACCAACATAGATGAAAACACCTTAGAAAAAGAAATCAAAGCCTTGGTAGAAAAAGAAATCGGAGCCTTTGCCCGCCCCGAACATGTGCAAATCGTCCCAGGACTTCCTAAAACCCGCTCGGGAAAAATCATGCGAAGAATCCTAAGAAAACTCCTTTATAAACAAGAAGACCAACTGGGCGATACCTCAACCCTGCTAAACCCAGAAATCATTGAACCCATCAAACAAGGACTTAAGATTTAATCGCTTGTACTAACAAAACAGCAAATTTTTATACCTTAGTTGCCCAAAGTACACAAACCCATGGCACAAGTAGCAACAGAAGTCCAAATAGAGCTAAAGACGTTATTAAAAGCCTATCGTTTGATGTGCTGTGTCAAAGAAATGGCACGGCTTTATGACGAGCATCGCGACAAAGCCCATATTGTCCATTCTACTTCCCGAGGGCATGAAGCTATCCAATTAGCCGTAGGTATGCAATTATTGCCCCAAGATTATGTTTATCCTTATTATCGGGATGAGTCTATTTTATTAGGTATTGGCATGACCCCTTACGAACTGATGTTACAATTGATGGCGAAGCGGGACGACCCCTTTAGCATGGGACGTATGTACTATGGTCACCCCAGTTTACGAGACCCCGATAAACCAAAGATTCCTTATCAGTCTTCTGCCGTTGGCATGCAAGCCATTCCCGCCACAGGTGCAGCACACGGCATCAAATACAAAGAACAAGTAGGTTTAGCAGATTACAAAGACCAACTCCCACCTATTGTGGTTTGTTCCTTAGGAGATGGCGCTATCACAGAAGGCGAAGTCTCGGAAGCCTTCCAAGAAGCCGTACTACGCCAACTACCAATTATTTACCTTATCCAAGATAACGACTGGAGTATCTCTGCCCACAAAGAAGAAATCGCTGCGATGAAAGCCCCACAATACGCAAAAGGCTTCCCCGGTATGGAAGTCGTTGAAGTAGATGGTACAGACTTCATAGACTGCTACTTAACCTTTGCCAAAGTTGCCGAAACCGTAAGAAAAGAACGCAGACCCTTTTTGCTCTACGCCCCTGTCGCCCTACTACACCACCACACCTCAGGTGTAAGAAAAGAATGGTACCGAGACCCCGAAGAACTTAAAACCTTAGAAGAAACCAAAGACCCAAGAAAAATCCTTAGAAAACACCTGTTAGAAATCGGCGTTAAGGAAAAAGCCTTAGAACAACTGGAACAAGAGGTCAAAGAACAAATAGAAAAAGATTTCTTTAGAGCATGGCAAGCCAAAGACCCTGAACCAGAAGATTTATACAAATACGTTTATGCACCTACGCCCATTACAGAAGAGCGAGGAGAACGAGAACCTAAAGACCGCAAAAAAAAGATTGTAATGGTAGATGCGGCATTGTATGCTTGTGAAGAAATCTTACGGAAACATCCCGAAGCCCTTTTATATGGTCAAGATGTGGGAAGACGCTTAGGAGGAGTATTCAGAGAAGCCGCAACCTTAGCAGAAAAGTTTGGCGATGAACGGGTATTTAATACCCCTGTGCAAGAAGCCTACATCATCGGTAGCACCTCAGGAATGTCCGCCGTAGGCTGTAAACCCATTGTAGAAATCCAATTTGCTGACTACATCTGGCCCGGACTGAATCAACTCTTTACCGAACTAAGCCGCTCTTATTATTTGTCTGCAGGAAAATGGCCCGTTTATGCCGTTATTCGCGTCCCTATTGGGGCTTACGGTGGTGGAGGTCCCTTCCATAGCAGCAGCTGTGAATCAGTCCTCTGTAATATTAAAGGAATTAAAGTGGTTTATCCCTCCAACGCCGCCGACATGAAAGGATTACTAAAAGCCGCTTTTTATGACCCCAATCCTGTAGTTATCTTAGAGCACAAAGGACTTTATTGGTCTAAGGTAAAAGGCACCGAAGCTGCCATGACCATTGAACCCGATGAAGATTACGTTATCCCCATAGGGAAAGCCCGAATAGCGCTACACGCTAGCGAAGAAGCTTTAGAAATGGGCGACACTTGCTTAGTTATCACCTACGGCATGGGGGTCCATTGGGCACTAAACGCCGCAAAAGCCTTTGAAAACCAAGTAGAAATCATAGACCTCAGAAGCCTCCAGCCGTATGACTGGGAGCTCATCACAGAACGGGTCAAACAACATGGTAAGGTCTTAGTCGTTACAGAAGAGCCAGGCACTAACAGCTTCGCCCAAGCCCTAAGCGGTAGAATCGCCTCAGAACTCTTTGAATACTTAGACGCCCCTGTTCAACTCGTTGCTGCCCCAGATGTCCCAGGTATCCCCACAAGCCTCATCTTAGAAAACGAATACCTGCCAGGTATTGAAAAAACCCAAGCAGCAATAGAAAAACTATTACAATGGTGAAATGAAAAATCCCTTTAAGCCGGGAGACACCAAAGAATACATTACAAAAGTTACGGAAGAGAAATTAGCCCGTTTTGAAAGCGGTTTAGTCCATCCTGTATATGCAACGTTTGCTTTAGCACAAGATGCCGAATGGTGTTGTCGCCTCTTCGTTTTAGATATGTTAGAAGAAGGCGAAGAAGGCATTGGTACTTTTGTCTCTGTTCACCATGAAGCCCCTGCTCCCTTAGGAGCAACGATTCGCTTTGTCGCTACTTTAATGTACGTGAAAGGTAACACTGTCCACTGCCGTTATGAAGCCTTTTTCAAAAACACCCGTATCGCTTTTGGTGAACAAACACAAAAAATCATCCATAAAGCAACTTTCCAAAAACGTCTTTCTTTGCTTAAGCCTTAATATTCTTTGGGCACAAACAACATGGTTGGTCCAAGGAACTTTATACGATAAAGATGACAGCAGCCGCTGCAGCTTCGCCACCCTACACACCCTACGCTCCAACACATGGAGCATGAGTGACCTCAATGGAAACTTCAAAATCGCCGTTTACTACCCTACAGACACCTTGGAAATCCGTTTACTTGGCTATAAACCCCTAAAACAGCTCATCTCTTACCCTCAGGATACCCAAAAAACTTTTTTTCTCATTCCCGAACCGCTTACTTTACAAACTGTCGTCATCACTCCTTCGCTATCCCCCATAGTGCGACTAATAAAAAGAATCCAGACAGAAGGGAAACAACATAGTATCGCTGCATTAAAACAATATCAGTTCACTACTTACAATCAAGTGTGGGTGACTTTTGCCGATACCTCAGAAATCCGAGATAGTGCAGCGAAAGCATTTTTACAAAAAAGTTATTTGTTTTTCTGGGAAAGTGTCACCCGCTCTACTTTTTTTCGCGGTGAGTACAAAGAAGAGGTCATCGCTTCCAAAGCCTCAGGTATTCCAAAAGCCTTGCCTTTCTCCCCCACAGCACTGCAAAGCATATCCCCCTACAAAAACCAATTCCAAATCTTAGACCAATTTTGGATTAACCCCGTAAGCGAAAAAGGACTACAACATTATCGCTATTACTTTACAGACACGCTTTATTTAAGTTCAAAAGACACTTTATACACGCTTTTTTTTGAACCTAAGCGCCCAGACCCTAAACGACTACAAGGTAGTTTTACTGTGCATTGTCCTCCTTGTGCTATTAAGAGTTTATCTGCTGAGACCCGTTACAAAGACCCAGAGAGCGGTATTCAGTCTATTGAGATTTTGCAGTTACATGAGAAGCAGGAGGGATATTGGTTTCCGATGCAGTGGCGTATGCGCCTGCATTACAAGAGCGAAGAGAGTGATTTCCCTGCTCTTGCTTTTGAAATAGAAAGCCACGTTCGGGAAGTTCATACGGAAGGGATTGCCCCCCCTAAGCAGATTGCAACAATTGAAATCCTGCCGCAAGCAACAGAAAAGGATTCTACTTTTTGGAACCAACTACGCCCAACCCCCTTAGATGAAAAAGCACAAAACACCTACGTTGCCTTAGATACCCTGCTGAAAAAAAGTAAGTTTTTTCAATTCTGGTTGAATCAAAGTGCCCATTTAAAATACGGTTTCTTACGTGCAGGCATTTTTTACATAGACCTTTTATCCCTTTATCGCTACAACCTTGTAGAAGGGCATCGGGTTGGTATAGGACTATGGACGAACGAACAATTAACGCCTTATGCTTCGCTTGGTGCTTCCGTAGCCTATGGTTTCAGTGACCAACGTATGAAATACCAAGGCAGTTTATTCATTCACCCTTTCCGAGATAGACGCTGGCAACTACAAGGCATTTACCGCTATGAACTTATAGAATCAGGCGCTTTAAGCACCATTGTTAGAAATCAAATGCTTCTCCATTGGTCCTTACGGCGTCCTGTGTTTAATGTAAGAGATTTTTTCCTACGTCAAATGGATTATTTAACACAATGGGAAGTAGCTTTTTTTGCACCTTTATTCAAAGCGCAATTACAGGGATATTACCAACAAAACTGGGTTGAACCTGCCGATTCTTATCGTTTTCAGCAGCGACATCAATATCAACAAACGTGGGTGGGTGCACGCTTGCGCTGGACCCCTAAGGAGGTCCTGCTTCAAGAAGGATGGCAACTCTATTCCTATGGCAGTGCTTTTCCCACACTGCTGTGGCACGGGTTCGTAGACCCTACAGACTATAAGCGTTGGGGTACGACCCTACAATGGCGTTGGCAGTATAAAACTCCTTTTTCGTGGTGGCAACTTTTTATCGTAGGAGGAATCCTTTCAGAAACGCTGCCCTATACATGGCTACATGTGTTTCCCGCTAACGGACCCCCTAATTGGTTCACTGCCCTGTTCGCCTTTGAAACCATGCCTTGGAACCAATATGTTGCGAACCGTTTTGTCCGCTTCCACCTACGATGGGAATGGCTCAATGGGAAATTTCCCTCTATCCGTTATGCACCCAATCTGGTCTTTTATAGCAATATCGCTTGGGGCACCTTAGAACAGACACAACTACATGAAAACCGTTCAACCCGCTCTTTAGAACAAGGCTACGTTGAAATCGGCATAGGAATTACCGACCTCTTTCCGCCAGAAATTAAACGCCGATTAAGTTCGCTTGCTTCCTTAGAAGTGAACGCCTTTATTGCCTTAGATACCAAAGCGCCCTACTACCGACTCCCTATTTTGGTAAAAGTAAATTTTTAGTACTTAAAAATTTTACCAAAACTAAATATTGCAACTACAAAAATTTAGTAGTTGAAAATTTTTCGTCTTATTGCGCGTTCTGCTTCTCTACGCTTGATGGCTTCTCGTTTGTCGTATTTCTTTTTCCCTTTTGCCAAAGCGATTTCCAGTTTAGCGTAATTGCGTTTATTGAAATAAAGCCGTACAGGGATGATGGTCAATCCCCTTTCTTGGACCTTTTGTTTTAGTTTTCTTAGTTCTCTTTTATGCAGTAGTAGCTTTCGTTCTCTACGGGGTTCGTGGTTAAAAACTCCACTTTGCTCATAGGGAGCGATATAAAAGTTTTTGATATAAAGTTCATCACCTTTAAAATAGCAATAGGCATCTTGTAAAGAGGCTTTACCTTGACGAATGCTTTTGACTTCACTGCCTTTTAGCACAATACCCGCCTCGTAGCGGTCTAAAAGATGATAATCGTACGTGGCTTTACGATTGCGTATAACGACTTTACTCATTCTGCGTATTGGAAAATAGTGCGCAATTGCTCTACATTGTGGACAGTGATACCTAAATCTTTTAAATAACCGGTTTTAAGGTCGTAAACCCAGCCATGGATATAGGGATATTCGCTTTGCTTCCATGCACTTTGGATGAAAGAGATTTTAGCTAAATTAAAAACTTGTTCATAGACGTTAAGTTCTACAAATCTATCCCATCGTTGTTGTTCGTCTTGGATGCTATCCAGTTCTTCTTCGTGGAGGCGATACACGTCTTTTAGATGCAGAAGCCAATTATCTAAGAAGCCGAAGCTTTTATTGCTCATAGCGGCTTGCACGCCTCCGCAACCATAATGTCCACAAACAATAATGTGTTTTACTTTTAGATAATAAACGGCATAGTAGACGACGCTTAATAGGTTCGCATCGGTATGGACAACGACATTAGCGATGTTTCTGTGGACGAAGATGCTACCTGGTGGGGCATCGGTAATGGTCAAAGCAGGGACACGGCTGTCAGAACAGCCTATCCATAAAAAAGTTGGCTGCTGCCCCTTACTGGAACGAATAAAAAACTCTGGGTCTTGTGCTTTTACACGCTCAACCCATTTACGATTTCCTTCCCAAAGCTTTTGAATCGTCTTTGCCATGGTGGACAAAAATAAAAAAAGAGCCCTATGAACCCTCTAAATGGTTCCCCTCAAAGCATCATTGATAGAAAGAAGTGGTAATATAGAAAAAAGCCCCTTTCCCTTCCTAAAGTTTCTTATGTTTTCTCAAATCCCCCAACGCCAACGATAATCTAAGCGCCAAAATCCTAAAGTAATTGCATACTGCAC
>WFXK01000063.1 GCA_015490695.1 Bacteroidota bacterium
CTTAATGCCTATCTTGGTTGCTAAGATAAATGATTTATTTTTGTTGGGCAAGAAAGGAGTTTAATCCGTTCGTTTCAGCCAATACGGCGCTTAATAAACCAACGTTCATTAAAACTGATTCCCAAGTAAATTTTTAAGTTTCTTTCTATTAAAAGATTCTTTTGCTTGCTACCTGCTTGGAAATATTCAATATGGATTTGAATCATAGAGGCATCTTTACGCAGGGGTAATCCAACGCCTAAGGTGCTTCCCCAAAAAAGGACCTTATTTTGATTTAATTGAACAAAATGCTGACCTGCATAGAAGCCAGTACGATAACGTATTCTTTTTAAATATCGGTTGCTTTGGATGTTTGGAATCCATTCTATTCCGCTTCGCAACGTAATATAGGGTTGTAGGGTAGTGCCTCTGGTTCTGAAGTCAAATGTTTGCCATGGTTGATAGAGCCCTTCTATAGTCCAATACCATTTGGTAGGCTTTTCTAAGGAGAAGCCCACACCAGTAGCCATAGGTAAAGCAATAGTAAAAGAAGAAAGTGGCAAAGTATCTATAGTAGCGTTGGTAGAAGCCAATCCAAATACATTGATTCTACGGATGAGTCCATAGTAACGCTCTTCTTGTTGAACGTTTACAAAGGCATTTCCCTGAAAAATAGCTCCAATAGTCCATAGAAGCTTTTTCATAGTGTCTTGAAACAATGCACCGACACGATAACCTATGCCATTAAATTGATAGAGGGCTACGTAACCTGCAGCATAATTAGCATCTTGTACTTCTAAGGTTGCTTGCCACTCCTCCCTAAGGCTTCCAAACAAATACGCTAATTGAACTCCGAAATGGAATTGTTTTTTAATTCGGAAGGCAAGCATGCCATAGGCACGGGTTAGACCACCATCTGATAACCTCCCAAGCCTTAAAGGATATTGATTGTCGCCGTCATCAAAAGTGGTTTCTTTCTCTATTTCGTAACCTGAAGTAGTATAAGGGGCTGCACCAAACCCCAAAGCAAACCCCTTAACAGAAGGAAAAGCAAAAGCAATGTGGTGAATACCACCAGCAGGTAAAAAACTCTGTTGTGAAGGTGTTTGTAAAAAAAGTTGCCGATAAAAAGCCGTAATATCCGCCGTAGTAACCTCTAAAGCAGAAATCGCTGCAGGATTCGTAACATTCATTCGTAAAGGATGTTTCCATGCAATGCCTGTGTGCCCCATCGCCGACTGACGACTACTACTTTGTGGTAATAGCTCCCCAAGCGCTAAACCGCTCAAAGGCGAAAACGTATTCGTTTGAGCCCAAAGACTACATACCCCTATAAAAAGAATGCCATAGCGCATAACCCCCTTCTAAGGATAAAAACGGAGCAACAAAAATGGGAGTTTCCCATTGAAGTGCCAAGTAAACAACAGCATTTCCTGTAAATATCACAGATAAATCCCTTTCTAAAGAGCGATAATAGGCTAAAATCCCCTGGATTTCTTTATACATTCCTATAAGTACACCTGCATGAATAGCCTCCTGCGTTGTCTTCCCAGGTAATTGAGCCTGAGAGGTCAAAGATAATAAAGGTAACTTCTGTGTAAAATGATGTAAAGCTTGATAACGCATACGGAGTCCTGGAGCAATACTTCCCCCGTGATATACCCCTTGACTATCTACATAATCTATCGTCAAAGCGGTACCACAGCTAACTACCACAAAAGGAAACCGCTTTAATCGCTGCCACGCACCTACAACATTACACCAACGGTCTATCCCCAACGTCTCAGGAGTACGATACCCCATCTTCAAAGGAGGAAAAACTATCTGCGTATGTAATTCAAAACAAGGTACTATATCACATAAAGGTTTAATCCAACGCTGAACATCTTCTCGTACACTGAACCAAGCAATGCACTCAATAGAAAAACGCTTAAGCCAACTTTGCCAAAGGCGTAACCACTGTTCAGAAGGACTACCTGTATGCACCCATTGTAAAGTCCCATCCTCAAAGAAAGCCGTTTTAATCCACGTATTACCAAAATCTACAACGGCAACCATAAAGTCAGCAGGGTAAAATTACGCAAAAAACAAGGCTTTTAGAAACTTCAATAAATGATTAAAGTTTCTCTAATGTCCCAGCAACCCGATAGTCTAAAAGAAAAAGATACGAGATTTTTTACTATTTTTGTTTTCCTTCCCCTAACTATGGATACTTTAACACAACAGAGAAAACAGCTGCCTAAGCAGCCAGGTGTTTACCGTTTCTATAACGAGAAGCGACAAATCCTCTATATTGGCAAAGCCCGTAACCTCTACAAACGGGTTAATTCTTACTTTTCTAAACAACATAATGATATTAAAACACGGCAAATGGTCAAACAAATCGCTTATATTGACTACACCGTAACAAACAACGAAATTGAAGCCTATTTGTTAGAGAATCAACTAATTATACAATATCAACCTAAATACAATGTCCTTTTGAAAGATGGTAAAACTTATCCTTATTTGTGCATAAAAAACGAACCTTTCCCTCGTATTTTGCCTGTTAGAAAAAAAATTCCCGACGGATCTCTGTATTATGGTCCTTATACGTCTGCAACAACTCTATATCAAATTTTACGATTCATTCGTCAAAATTATTTTATACGAACTTGCAACTTAGCACTGACCAAAGAAAACATTGCTAAAAAGAAATTTCGTCCTTGTTTAGAGTATCATATAAAGAAATGCAAGGCGCCTTGTGTAGGTTTGATGAGTGAAGAAGCGTACGACGCTCAAATAGAAGAAATTAAACAATTATTAGAAGGAAATTTAGACCCGCTTATTGAACAATTAGAGGAGCAGAAGCGAAAAGCGGTAGAGGATTGGAACTTTGAAGAGGCGAATCATTTAAAAAATCGTATTGCGCAGCTAAGGGCTTATAAGGAGCGTCATGCAGTGGTGGTTGCAGAAGTGGACCATGCAGAAGTACTAACTTTAGTGCAAGAAGGAACTTGGAGTGCTATTTGTTATTTTCAAATTCGCCATGGTGCCATCGTTGCCACAAGAACCTTTTTTTATAGTAAGGAAGCCTCTTTAGCGGAGCTGTGTTCTGCTGCCGTGGCAACGCTTATAGAAGATTATGGCGATAGACTTCAAAAACAATGGTTTACAAACGTTGCTGCACATCATTTAGAAGAACTAGCAGCGTTTACTGGATTTTGTTTTAAACAAGTGGCTTTAGATGATGGGCTTTATCGGGTGATTCAATTAGGAATTATGAACGCCAAGGCGGTGTTAGAAGAAAAAAGAAATTTAGCCCGACTGCATCAGAGGAAAACGGGGGATTGGGAGGTATTGAAACGTTTACAGCATGTTTTAGCTTTACCGCAGTTACCGCTTCATATAGAGTGCTTTGATAATTCTCATTTACAGGGAGATGAGCCTGTTGCAGCTTGTGTGGTCTTCCGAGAAGGTAAGCCCGCTAAACGAGACTACCGTGTTTATTGTTTAGAACCTACCGAGCAACCTGATGATTATGCGTATTTGCGGCAAGTGATTTATCGGCGCTATTTGCCTTGCTGTGAAGGAGAACGCTCTTTGCCTGAACTTATCGTCATAGATGGCGGCAAAGGACATTTAAACGCTGCTGCTGAAGTGCTACGCTCCTTAGGATTACTGCAAAATACCACTCTTATCAGTATAGCAAAGCGTTTAGAAGTCATTTATCGCCTTTCCAGTAGTGAACCTTTGCTTTTGAGTAAAAATGATATCGCTCTAAAATTATTGCAACAATTGAGAAACGAAGCACATAAAACGGCTTTACAATTCCATAGAAAAAGAAGATTACATCAGCGGTTACAGAGTTCATTAACAAGGATTCCAGGAATTGGTCCTAAAACCGCTCAACGGCTTTTTGCGGTTTTCGGCTCTATAGAAGCTATTCGTGAAGCAACCCTAACAGAGTTAATTCAAGCTATAGGAACAGCAAAGGCAAAACGATTATGGGAGTACTTTCACAGGGAGCGATCTTCTAAGGCATAAAATTTGCTTAGTTGAGGTGTGGGATGTTGCGTTGGTGCGTTTTATTGGGGGTATTGTTTGCGTATGGACAGGGTAGTGCGGATGCTGTGTTGAAACAAATTGAATTAGCAATCCGCCAAGGGGATGCTGTATCCGTAGCACGCTTTTTCAATAGTCGCGTTGAACTCTCTATAAACCACAGAGAAGGCGATTATAGTAAACAACAAGCGCAATTTATCCTTAAAGAATTCTTTACTAATTACCCTGTACGCTCCTTCGTCTTTATGCACAAAGGTACTTCAGGAAACGTCTACTATGCCATAGGAAACTATGTAAGTACCCGAGGTACTTTTGATGTGAATCTGTTTTTGAAAAAGAACAATAATAAATTTTTCATAGAACAACTACGTTTTGAGCAGGCACGGTAATTGCGCGTTTGGATTTCTTTGAAGAAGAAACGGTCCCTTGCCTAAGCGCTAAAGGGACCGTTTTTTATTTCCCTCTAATCTCTCTCTCTCGGGTCAGGTAACCACAATAACGCAACGAAAATAGTAAACGCTAAAACCAAATAACCATACTGCACATGCTCAACAAAAAAGGCTTGCGTAAAAGTAAAAATAAAGAGTAAACGAAGACTTAAATTAAACCATTGAAAAATGCTTCCCGCTCTCCCAATAATGTGATTAGGAATAATAGCAAAAAGCAAAGATAGCCGTAAAATCCGCGTACCTGCATTGCTAATGCCAATGAGTAAGCTTGCTAAGAAAACGATCCAGCGGTTGTGGCTGAAGGCAAAAGAAAGATATACGGCAATAGCGATAATCATTAACACTTGAATGCCCCGATAGGGATGGTGCTTTGCAAAACTCCTTTGAACAAAAACGCCTGCCAATAAAGCCCCAATTGCATAACTTAACTCTGCAAAGCCGTAAGTATATGCATCTTCCTTCAGATAATCCGAGACATAATGTGGTAGCAGTTGCTGTGATTGCACAATTAAGGTAGCAAAGACCACATAAGAAAGCATCCCAAAACGCATCAGCCGCTTACGCTGAATCAAATAGCGAAACCCCTCCTTAAGACGTTCTTTTATGGTTTCTTCTACAGCTCTTCGCTCGGCAACACGGATGTACTGAATAGTGTAAACAATAAAGAAAGCAATAGCATACGTAAAAGCATCCAAAAGGAA
>WFXK01000064.1 GCA_015490695.1 Bacteroidota bacterium
TTCCGTTTTATTCAGGCTTTTTTTTTCTATAGCTTGGAGCTCTTCTAAGATTTCCTTAATGTATTTAGGAGAGTTTTGTATGGCTCTACCTAAGTGTTTCATTTGTTGGTCTACTTGTAGCGCTAAATGTGCTCTATCAACAGCATATAAAGAAGCGAGGGCTACAAATTTCCGATAATCGGGATGCTCTTTGTGTTGATAATCCATGGCGAGAATTTGATATAACAAACTGTAGTAAGGATATTCTTGAATTCGTTGTTTTATCCACTCTTCAGCTTTTTCTGGCAGTTGTGATTCTTCTGCTTTCTTATAAAACTTTAAAATTTCCACAACGCTGTCCATTAGTTTCTGCTAAGTTAGGAAAAATTTTCAAAAGCAAAGTTAGTGAACCTCGGTGCAACTTCCAAAATGGTCTAAATTTTGTTGAGAATAGGATTTGGAAATTATCTTGTGGAATTTGTTATTTTGGAGGGTCATGGCAAAGCGTTTTTTTAGTATTGTCATTCTTGTTTTTTGGGCGTGTAAACGAGGACCAGAATTGAATAAAGAAGTAACCCTTTATTACGGCGGTCCTTGCCAAACCTGTCCCATTGAGCGTATAGATACTCTACTAAGGAAACTACCCGGGGTAATTACCTTAGTAATAGACAGCGCTGAACAAAAAATTCACTTAGGAATAGATAGTACTTTAATTAAACGTGCTACGATTGTGGAATTATTAAATGATTGGGGATACGATGTAGATGATGATATTGCTTTGTTCGTAGAATTCCGTTCTCCATGTTGTGAAGCAGATGAGCTATTGGAAAGCAGTATTATGGAAGAGGTCTCTTTGTTTCAAAAAGGGACACAGAAAGATACAACAACTGCTCAGACAGCTCAAGACCCTTTAACGACCTTAGAAGAAGACCCATTACTTTCTTTAGAAAGTGAAGAAAATGCCGAAGCTATGGCAGAAGATCTATTAGAAAGCGAATTGAATTTGGAAGCAACTCTAGAAGCAGAATTGAATTTAGATGAGGAATTAGAATCAGAATTAGATTTGGATTTTGATTTGGACGAGGAACTGGATTTAGATAATTTAGGGGAGGATTTAGATTTATGAAATCTTTTTTTATACAAGAGGCACAGAAATTACACAATACTTTAGTTCAGTGGCGTAGGGATTTTCATCAGTATCCAGAGCTTTCTTTTGAGGAGTATCGTACAGCCCAAAAGATTGAAACGCTTCTGCGCTCGTGGGGATATAACCCTTTTCGTATGGCTTCTACAGGAGTCATTGCTTATTTGGGGAAGGGTACAAAAACCTTAGCGCTTAGAGCTGATATAGATGCCTTACCTATTCAAGAACAAAATGAAGTGCCTTATCGTTCTAAGCATCCAGGGATTATGCATGCTTGTGGACACGATGTTCATAGTGCTTGCCTCTTGGGTGTTGCTTATATTTTAAAAAAGGTAGAGCAGCAGTTGCAAGGACGTATTAAGTTCATTTTTCAGCCTGGTGAGGAGCGTTTGCCTGGTGGTGCTTCGTTGTTAATCAAAGAAGGCGTTTTAGAGGATGTGGATGCAATCATAGGTCAACACACCATGCCTTTGTTAGCTGTTGGGGAAGTAGGTATCCGTAGTGGTATGTATATGGCTTCTACTGATGAGCTTTATATTACGCTTCGTGGCAAAGGTGGACATGGTGCTCAACCCCATAGCGTTGTAGACCCTGTTGTTGTTGCGGCAGAAGTCCTTTTAGCTCTGCAGCAAGTCGTTAGTCGTAAAGCCGACCCAAGAGTACCAACAGTGCTCAGCTTCGGTGCTATTAAAGCAGAAGGTGCAACCAATGTAATCCCTTCAGAAGTAACTATGCAAGGCACTTTTAGAACCTTTGATGAAGCATGGCGCACAAAAGCCCATGAATGGATTAAAAAAATTGTTCAACATCAAGCACAAAGCTTTGATGTGGAAGCAACCATAGAAATAAAGCGGGGCTATCCTGTGCTTTATAATCATCCTCAATTAACGCAACAAGTAAGGCAGCATCTAATAGAGTATTTAGGAGCAGAACATGTGCATGATTTACCTTTATGGACGGCATCAGAGGATTTTGCTTTTTATACGCAGCACATTCCAGGGTGTTTCTATCGTCTTGGTACCGCTAATGAGCGTCTTACAGCTCATTTACATTCGCCTTATTTTGATGTAGATGAGCGGGCGTTAAGTGTTGGTACGGGAGCGCTTGCTTATGTGGCTTTCTCCCTCCTGCAAAAACCATCGCAGCTGCCAACCTAAACGACGAAAAAAAGCAGGTAATTGCACATAACGCACCCAAGGATTCGTTAAAGAAAAATAAAACCCCTCCTCTACAAGCCAACATTCAGAAGAGAGCGCAACACAAGTTAAAGGCAACTCCTTAAACACTTTCCCAGGAAAGTGTGTTAAAACTTTCTCCAAGCAATCTTTCGGGACTTCGTTCCCATGAGGTTTTTTTTGGGTTAACACAGCCATGGCTTGGGTATCGGGGGTGTGGTCATGAGCAACCCAATAGGCGTACTGTAAAAACTGTTGTAGGCGTAGAGCTCCTTCGTTGTTTTTGACGTTAAGGTCTTTTGGAAGCAGGCTGGTAATGATGATAAGTTGTTCACGGGCACGGGTGATAGCAACATTTAGTCGGTTTACTCCCCCGCTGCGTGCTAATATCCCTAAGGGTAGGCGAAGCCGCCCGTTTTTATCATAACCATAACCCAAAGAAAGCAAAATCACTGCTCGCTCCTCCCCCTGTACATGCTCAATAGCATCTATCCACACAGGTTCGGCATAAGCTGAAGAACAATAAAAAGCAATCCTTTGCTGTTCCTTTATGGATAATTTTTCTACTTGACGCTTAAAAAGCCTCTCTATCAATTGTCGCTGTTTCTCATTAAAAGTAATCACCCCTACAGAGGGCTGTTCTTCGTGTAAAAGATAATGAATTAACCATTCAACAACCTTTTTGGCTTCTTCGTAGTTCGTCCTTTGTTCCCAAGTTCCTTTAACATAATAATAAGAGATTGCTTTCGTCGCTTTAGCAGGAGGAACAACGATTAAAGCATTGTTATAAAAGACCCAATTAGAGAAGCGAATCAATGCTGGAGAACGGGAACGATAATGCCAACGTAAATAATAAGAGGGCAATTGTTTTAACGCATAAGAAAGCACGCTTTCACTTTTTTGTAATACTTCTGCCATGGCGCTTTCTTCTTCCTCTTTCATTTGTTTTTGGAACCAATCAAA
>WFXK01000065.1 GCA_015490695.1 Bacteroidota bacterium
GTAAAAAAGGCGTTCAACTACTCTCTTGGCTTGCCGTTTTTCTGATTTTATATGCTTTTTTAGCGGTTCAAATTGCTATTTGGGTTGCTCCTGCCCCCTTTTGGAAAAAAAATGCAGCTTTTGTCCAAACTTTTTCCCAAAGTCTATGGATTATCATCGGCTCTTTGATTGCTTTCTTAATTGGACAAATTGTAGATGTGGTGATTTTCCACCGCATCCGCCGTATAACCCAAAGCAAACACCTGTGGCTAAGAGCAACAGGCTCTACGCTGGTCTCTCAATGGATAGATAGCTATGTCGTGCTATTCATCGCCTTCTATTTAGGGAGCAATTGGAGTCTTCAGCAGGTTTTAGCAGTCGGTACCTTTAATTATATATATAAGTTTCTGGTTGCTATAATTCTTACCCCTCTTTTATACGTAATGCATTATTTCATAGACCGTTACTTAGGCGTGGAATTAGCACAGCGTTTAATGCAAAGAGCGGCTTTGACTTCTTAAATTTTATGCTATATTTGCGGCGGCGTTTTAAGGTAGAAAGTAATGTTACTTCGTTTCTATATCTTAGACGAAAAAAACGCCCTCTATAAACCGCTTCCCTACAAGACTTTAATAAAAAAGTGGGCAAAAATAGGAGCATTCATAGGCGTGATTACCGCTATAGTAATCTGTCTTAGCCCGCTAGATTTAGAATCTCTTTGGTTAAAAAAACAATATCAGCATTTAGAGACTGTACTGCAGAAACAGTATCATCAATTACTACAACAATCCCACCAATTAACCCTGCTTTATGAAAAAGATAAACGACTTTATGCACCTTTACTGGATTTATCCCCTTTGACTGAAGCTAGGTGGATAGGAGGTATTGGGGGTACACAATTTTATCCCAATTTTACAAATCCTTTAGCCGTAGAAGCATTAGTCCGTTTAGATAGGGTTTCCAAACAGATTCATTTATTAAAACAGCGTTTTTCTGAGGTAGAGCAACAAAGTCAGTTGCAGCTGCATTTATTACAACACACTATGCCTTTGGGTATTCCTGTATGGGGGCGTTTAACAAGCGGATTTGGTATTCGTAAAGACCCCTTTAGTGGAAGATGGCGTCCCCACTACGGTGTAGATATCAATGCCCGCTACGGTACTAAAGTAAAAGCAACAGGGGAAGGTGTAGTCGTCTTCGCAGGAAATAAAGGAAACGGCTACGGACTTTATATTGACATCAATCATGGAAACGGCTTCGTTACCCGCTATGCGCACTTGTCTAAAATCTATGTACGTCCAGGACAAAAAGTAAAAAGAGGACAAGTCATTGGTGCTGTCGGCAGCAGCGGTTACTCCACAGGCGCCCACCTGCATTATGAAATCATAAAAAACGGCAAAAAAATCAATCCTATCTTCTACTTAGGAATAGGATTATGATTATTTATAGCGTCACTATTAATATTGATGCCGACATCGCCCAAGAATGGTTACAATGGATGTTAAAAGTTCACATCCCCGATGTGCTCAAAACAGGCTGCTTTACAGGCTATAAAATCCATCAATTACTCCATCCACCCGCAGACGACAAAAAAAGTATTACCTATAACATCCATTACTTTTGTCCCGACGAAAATACACTGCAATGCTACTTTGAAAATTTTGCTCCCAAACTGCAAGAAGAACATAAAAAACGCTATGAAGGAAAATTTGTAGCCATCCGAACCATTTTGAAAGAAATCACCCAAAATGTTTAATCCGCCTATTCGTTTACTCTTTATTGCTAACTACCCCAAAGGCTGGGCACCAGGGCAACGCTTTAGATTTGATTGTTATTTAAGTTACTTTAAAAAACAGGGTGTCCATGTAACTTATACGCCTATTATGAACGAAGAAGAATACAGAAATTACACCCGCTCTTCACTTACTAAACTTAAAGTCTATTTTAAACAATTTTTTATTCGCTTAAAAGACCTATTACGAAAGAATCGTTACGATATTATTTTTATCCAACGAGAAGCTAGTTTCTTCCCCTGGACTTGGTTTGACACCTTATTTGAAAAGGGGAAAGCCAAAGTCATCTACGATTTTGATGATGCGATATGGTTACCGCAATCGGGAGCAACAGCACCATGGTTAGCACGTCACAAAAAAATCCCCGCTTTAATTCAAAACGCTGATGTTGTTATCGCAGGCTGTCCTTACTTAGCAGAATATGCACGACAATACCACTCATGGGTAGAAATCATTCCCACGGTAGTAGATACGGATTATTTTGTTCCTAAGAAAAAAGAACCCAAGTATGATTATCCTGTCGTTATTGGATGGAGTGGTAGTCCTTCCACCTTAAAAGAAAATTTTATGGTCTTTGAAAAAGTATGGATACGTGTCAAAGAAACCTTAGGCGATAAAGTAGTCTTTAAGGTAATGGGTGGGGATTTTTACCATAATGAACGCTTAGGTATTCATAGTATTGCCTTTGACCCTGACAAAGAAGTAGACTTTATTGGTACTTTTGATATTGGTGTAAAGCCTTTACCTGAGAATGATTGGACTAAAGGCAAATGTGGATTAAAAGAGTTAATTTACATGAGTATGGAGATTCCTGCTATTGTTTCTCCTGTAGGTGCAACAGCAGATAGCGTAGACCATGGTGTTAATGGCTTTCATGCTACAACAGAAGAAGAATGGGTTCATTATATCAAAACTTTAGTAGAAAACCATGAATTACGCTGGCAAATGGGAAAAGCTGCTCGTGAAAAAGTTGTGCAAAAATTTTCTGTAAAAGCATGGCGAGACTACTATATAAAACTATTCCATCGCTTGCTAAATAGTCCTAAAACATAGCTTCAATGCCACCCCTCTTTTCCAATCAACGGAACAAAAGCAAAAAAACCATGTTCACTTCGTTCAAACTGCCGTGAACTTTTCTTATAAATACATAACATCCGCTGCAAAGATTTACTCTTTCCTACCGGAATAACCAGTCTACCACCTACTTTTAGTTGTTCGAGTAATTGTTTAGGAACGGCAGGAGCTGCTGCGGTAACTAAAATCCCATCGTAAGGGGCATATTGCGGTAAGCCCAATGTACCATCCCCAACAAAACAATGCACTTGTTTAAAACCTAATTTTTGTAATCGCTCTTTTGCTTCTTCACTCAAAGAAGGAATACGTTCTATAGAAAAAACTTCTGCACCTAAGAACGCTAAAATCGCTGCTTGATAACCTGAACCTGTGCCAATTTCTAAAATCCGTTCTCCTTTCTGCGGATTCAAAAGTAAAGTTTGAAATGCTACAGTATAGGGTTGACTAATCGTTTGTCCTTTGCCAATAGGTAAAGCAACGTTATCGTATGCCTTTTCTGGATTCTTTACAAAATGTTCTCTTGGAACAGCCGCAATGGCTTGTAAAATCCGCTCATCTTTAATGCCCATTTGTTTTAATTGACGTAGTAAACGGCGCTTTCGTCCTTTAAGAAGGTAATTGGTACCACTTGGCATATTGTTCATAGCGTTGTGCTGTTCGTAAAATAAGGGTTTTAATTTCTTCTGCAGTTAGTTTTCTAATAGGTTTTGCAGGAACCCCTGCATATAAGTAACCTGCTTTTAGTTTTCTTTCAGGGGGAACGACCGCACCCGCAGCAATCAACGTATGGGAAGGCACTTCTACCCCATCCATCACCACTGCACCAATGCCAACAAAGCTCTCATCCGCTAAAGAACACGCATGGATAACTGCCTGATGCCCAATCGTCACCCGATTCCCTATATACGTCCCATAACGCTGATAAGTAGCATGAATCACCGTAGCATCCTGAATATTAGTTTGCTCTCCAATACGAATCTCATGCACATCGCCACGAATTACTACTTTGAACCAAACACTACTATGAGCACCAATGACCACATCACCAATAATGGTCGCATCAGGTGCTAACCATGCACTCTCAGCAACCTGAGGGGTCTTACCCCGCACCTCCAACAAAAGTGCCATAACGCAAAAGTAAAAAATTATTACCTTTGCCCTTATAATGATTACCCCCTTAGATATACGACAACAAAAGTTTAGAAAAGCCTTAAGGGGATACGATGTAGATGAGGTAAGAGCCTTTTTGCAAAACCTCTCTCAAGAATGGGAACGCCTTTTAGAAGAAAACCGAATCTTGAAAGATGAACTTACAAGAGCGCAAACCCAATTAGCAGACTACCAAAA
>WFXK01000066.1 GCA_015490695.1 Bacteroidota bacterium
GCTTGTGGAAATACCTATACTACTTCCGTAACAGTAAACAACACCTGCGTGCTTCCTATCCAATCCTTAGAACTCAAACTAAAAAATCATTACCTTAATGCCTATTTACTTTGGAACGTCGTAGGCAGCGATATTGATTACTATGAAGTCCTAGTAGGTAAACAACCTGAAGTCTTACATCCTGTAGGGAAAGTAATACATAGAAGCAATCAAAATCAATATGAATGGCAGATTCCTCTTACATTACAGAAAGAATCGGAAATTTACTTCCAAATCAAAGCCTATCTAAATGATGGAACAACTTTCAAAAGCAATATTTTACGCTATAGCTATGAAGCCAGTACTTACATGCCACAAATCAAATTAGGAAACGGTTATTATACGTTAATACTTCAAAAACCCGTAAAAGATACGCCTTTAATTCTTTATTCTATAGAGGGTAAACGTTTATGGAGTGCGCATCCTACTACTCCACAAACTACTTTTACACTCCCTCACTTAGCTAGCGGCATCTATCTAGTAAAAATTGGAGATGCTTATTTCAGAGTGTTTGCACCCTAGAAAAAAAAACAAGGAGCTTTCACTCCTTAAATAAGGTAGCGCTTGCTTTTTCTGTGGTAAACCTCAGTGCGATATGGTTATGCAATTTTTTCGCTAAAACGGCACATCTTCATTACTTTCTGAGGAAGGAGTGTCTAAGTACTGATTAGCTTTTGAAGGAATGATTTTGGGATGGCTAAAAGGTGTTAGAGGTTTAAATTTAACGTAATTTTTAACAAATTCTAAACGGATGGTTTGGGTAGGTCCATTGCGGTGTTTTGCGATAATGATTTCTGCTATGCCTTCTGTTGGGTTACCTTGTTCGTCCGTTTCAAATCCGTAATATTCAGGGCGGTGGATGAAGATAACTAAGTCGGCATCTTGTTCAATAGCACCTGATTCCCTTAAATCGGATAGCATAGGACGTTTGTCTCCTCCGCGGGTTTCTGGTGCACGATTTAATTGGGATAAAGCAATAACGGGAATATTCAGCTCTTTAGCTAATGCTTTTAGACTGCGGGATATAGCGGCAACCTCTTGTTCACGATTCATTCTTTTGGCATTAGGGGGACCGTGGAGGAGTTGAAGGTAGTCAATAACGATCAAAGCGATGTTTTTATCGGCTTTTAGTCGTCTTGCTCTGGCACGTAGGTCAAAGATAGAGAGAGCGGGGGTATCGTCTATGTAGATAGGCGCTTGTTGTAGCTGTTGTGCTTTACTCCATAGTAATTGAAACTCTTGGTCACTGAGTTCCGCTCGGCGCAATCGCTCTGCATTGATTTCTGCCTCAGCACTCAAAAGTCGTTGGGTTAATTGGTCTTCGGGCATCTCTAAGGAAAAAATCACGACAGGATAACCATATTCTACAGCGGCATTGCGAGCAATATTCAAAGCAAAAGCGGTTTTACCCATAGAAGGACGAGCAGCAATAATGATTAAATCCCCTTTTTGCCATCCTGAAGTCAGTAAATCCAACTCCATGAATCCTGAAGGAACGCCTATAATATGGTCTTTTTTCGCCCTTATCTTTTGCAATTCCTCAAAAAAACGAAGTAGAGCCTCGTTCACAGGGGTCACGTCTCTTCTCAAATAGGTTTCAGATAGAGTAAAAAGTTGATGTTCTGTGGTATCTAATAAATCAAACACGTCGGTAGAAGGGTCATAAGCTTTTTTGATGGTTTCGTTGCTGATGCGAATCATTTCTCTTAGCAGGTACTTTTCTTGGATAATGCGGGCGTAGTATTCTACGTTAGCGGTGTTTGCAATATCTTGGGTTAGGGCTAAGAGGGCTGCTGTACCGCCTACTTTTTCTAAGTTGCCGTTTTTTCTAAGTTGCTCTGTTACAGTAAGCAAATCTACAGGCTGGGTGTTATTAAATAGTTCTACAATGGCTTCGTAGATGTATTGGTGTTGAGGGTGGTAGAACATTTCTGGTCGTAGTAGGTCTATGACGCGTACTAAGGCGCTTTGTTCTAGGAGGATAGCGCCTAAGACGGTACGTTCTAGCTCTACGGCTTGGGGGGGTAGTTGCACGTTTTCCATCTTTGCAAAGATAGTTTAGGTTATGGGGTTTACCAAGGGGGCGGGGGCGCTAAGCGCCCCTGCCCCCCATAAAAACTTTCCACCAAAAGTGGAAAAACACTACTGACGCTTTATTATCTTAAACATAAATCGTTCATGCTTACTGGTTAAAACTTTAACCGTATAGTAACCTGCAGGCAATTCTTCTATATTTATCAATTCTTCAGGAGTGTAAACCCCACTTTGATGGACCAATTTTCCTATAGGGTCATAAATAGCAATCGTTATAGGATAGTCTGATAGTTCTAATCCCCAAATACGGAAAGTGTTTTCTATAGGGTTAGGAAAAACTTTTACCCAAGGTTTCTGAATAGGGTCACTTTGTAAGGTTGGTGTAACGATGTCTATACGGATATTATCTAAATAGAGGTTATTTCCGTAGTCGCTATAACCTTCAAACTTAACGAGGATAGTGTCGCCAATAAAAGCACTTAAGTCAATGGAAGCACAGGGAGAGCACCATTCACTAGCAGAAGTCGGTTCAAAAGAGAATAGGGTTGAGGGTGCCGTTGCTAAGGAGCTGCCACCTTTAGCCCATACCCGTTGCCAAGTAGCACCGCAATCATTAGAGATGTAAACGATTAGAGAGTCGTTATAGTTTTGATATTGAGCATAAGCCCAATCAAAGAGCAAAGAGGCACTGCTTGCACTTGAAGGAATATAGACAGGGTAGCTAATGAGTCCGTCACGTTGACCGGGAGCGTTATAATAATAGAATTCCATAAGAGCGGCAAAGCGAGAATGGTTAGCAGAACCGTTGACTGTAGCAAGTTCCCAAGTAACATCATTATCAGGATTTTGAATTGTCCAAAGGTCTTGTCTTATGCCTTGGTTAAACTTCTCATTAAGCGTATCTGAAGCGCCTACGACTAAGGTTTTGGTGAAGGTATTGCTACCTTGAGCGTTGCTTGCCGTAAGTTGGATAGTATAAATTCCAGGGGTATTAAAAGTGATTGCGGGAGGGTTTTGTCCATTGAAGGTGCTGGGAGTTCCACCTTGGAAGTTCCACTGCCATTGGGTAGGTTGATTGTAAGACTTATCTATAAATTGAACGCTTTGTCCTGGACAAATGACTTGCTTACTCATCTCAAACAATGCAATAGGAGGTTGGGGAGTACCTGTGCATAAATTCCCTATGATATGATTGTAGAATTGCGGACGGAATAATTGTAACATCGCTCTTGTGACCGCTTTTTGGTCCTGCGTAAAGAGTAACAAACAAGCATCATCGCTGTAATCCATAAAGTTTTGATACATATCGGGTAAATTAGGCGATTCGCTACAGGTATTAGGAGGAGTAGCAGGGCAACCATAGTTAGGTCCACTGGCTGGAGGCGTATCACATATTAAATCGCCTTCGTAAGCGCAGGTAGTAGAAGTCATCCCCTCACATCCATCTTGAAAGTTATGATAGAGTCCAAGCCAATGGCCGATTTCATGGGTTGTGGTTCGTCCTAAGTCATAAGGAGGTTGAGCACTGCCTCCACGACCAAAAGCTTGATAGTTAATTACTACACCATCAGTGTTGGGAGAAGCACTATAACTCCACGGAAATTGGGCATAACCTAACGCACCACTAAGATTACACACCCAAATGTTCAAATAACGGTCTGTGGGCCATGGGTCTTTGCCCCCTGTGCTGCTGCTTTTTACCTCATCTCCAGAAAAAGAGGTCACCGTGGTGTAAGTATAGGTAATGCCATTCGTTGGATTTCCTTGAGGGTCTACTTGAGCAAGACAAAACTCTATTTCTAAATCCGCTGCTAAAGGCTTAAATACGCTTAAAATGTTTGTCGTATCAGCGTTTAATTTTCGGAAGTCTTCATTTAAAACGGCTATTTGCGATTGTACTTGTGCAACCGATAGACTTTCTGCTGGGGAATTCCAAACGATATGGACCACCACAGGAATGGTAATAACACCCGTCTGCTGAGTCTTTTGTTGTTCTATGTACGTCCTCAACAAATAGGGTAGCTGTTGACGGATGCGACGAATCTGAGGATAACGCTCTTCTAACATGGCATTGTAAACATCTGTAAGGCAAGTGCGCTGCTGAGCCCAAAGAATGGCTATCAAACTACTCAAAATAAAAATACGAATCCCGTTCATAACCCTATGTAGCTTTAGTTATCCTTCAAAAGTAGAAAAAACTTTTTAAAATGCCTGAATTCTATCTTGCCAATCTCTACGTTTGGTGATTTTTAAATCTCTTAACGAAGGTGCTTTCACTTGAATCGTTAAAAAATAACTACGACGAATGCCAAAAGGAACTACTGTCATAATCAATTCCCAACAATGAAGGTCTCTGTGAATGTTAAAAGTAGTGAAAGTAAATTGCTCTTGGTCAAAATCATAACCTGAACTAAAAGAAATTTTCCAGTAGCGACTGGGTTGTAAAGTACCATTAAAACGCAATGACCGAGTTTGAACTATGGTTCGTGCAGGCTTGCTGTACGTATAAACAAAATTAAATTGCAAGTTCCATTGATAGGGAAAGCGATAACGATTGTTTTTTTCCGATTTTTGAGGGAAGAGTTGGTGGATAGGTGCGCCAAGAGTGAAGTTAAAAGCGGTCCAACGTCCAATGCGCCGATGTACTTCCCACTCTAAACGATTAATCGGATAATCGCCGCTATCGGCTAAAGCATACGGATGTAAAGTCGCATCTACGTTCAAATTAAAAATCCCTTGAATTAACGTACGGGCATTAAACTGCAAGGGACTTAAACGCAAACTATCTGCCGCAAAGTTGTAAGAAGTGCTTACACTCAAATTATCTAAGAGGCGTTGGTACTTATAGCGGTCTTTTGGATTAGGCGGCATGGAATCGGAATCTACAAACACCCTTTTCAAATATTTTATTTCGTACTGGTTAAGGATTTGGAACGTGATAGCTTGGATTTCCCCAGCAGAAGGACCACCAAAAATACCCTGTTCTACTTTACTATACAAAAGTTTTTGCTGTGTTGTTGGGTGGATAACTTCGCGAAAAACTTGGAAGTTGGGTTTAGAAAAATCAGGTTTATACTGCCAACCGATAGAAGGGGTCATTACATGGCGCAATGCCCATCTGCGTTTACTTTTACTTTGCCAAATACCGAAAATGCGCGTACTTAAAGGTACATTCCATTGGAAATCCCTTACAGCAGTAAGACGATAAATTCGTTTCGTTGTTAAAACCCACAGGGAATCTTGCTGTAAGTAAAATTTTTCAATCTCCCATGGATACCAATATTCTCGCATGGAGAGCGAGGGAGCTAAGGAGAAATAACGAAACAATTTCCAATTGGCTGCAATTTGAATTTGATGTCTTATGCCATAGCGCATACTATCTTGGATGCGAGAGCGAAATAAATTAGTGTCTTTAATGCTTAATTGATTTTGGGCGTTAAGCGCATAGGTGATTCCAATGCGTTCATACCAGCGGTTTTTTGTAACTTTTCCTTTGAAAGGATACATGCGACTTCGGGATAGGAAGAAAGAGGGAAACGTAATAGAAAGGTCTCGGGTTCGTAGTTGTTGGGCATGGGTTGCACCCAAGGTAAAATACCACGGTGAACGATAAAAACTATGATGAAGAGTAATGGAAGACTGCAATTGCGTTGTTAAATAGTCTTGTTCTTGGTAAGAGTTTAGTCTTAGAAAGGAGGAGGTTCCAGCGTTGACATTAGCATTAAAGCGGGTTTTCGGATTGATTTGTTGTTGGTGTTGCCATTGGACAAAGAAGTTTCTGTTTTCTTGATAGTCGGGGTCGTCGGGCTCATTGTAGCGTTGTAGGGAGTATTGTAGGGAGAGGGTGCCATCGTAGCGGTAACGGCGTTTATAACGAAGACGCGCCCCTGCGCGATACCCTCCTAAGGTGAATAAATCGGCATCTAAAAGTAAGTCAAAGTATTCGCTTTTTCCCCAGTAATAGCCTAATCCTCTTGCAAAGAACCCTCTTTGTGCCGATTCACCAAAAGTGGGGAAAATGAAACCAGAAGTTCTTCCTTGTGCTTGAGGAAAATAACCAAAGGGTAAAATCAACGGGATAGGCACATCGGCTATGACCATATACAGCGGTCCTGAAATCACTTGTTTCCCTGGAATGACTTTTAACTTAGTTGCTCGGATATAGTAATGGGGTGGGTTAGCGTCGCAAGTAGTGAATTGTCCTTTTTGAACAAAGAAAAATCCTTGTGGCATGCGTTTTACGCGTTGTCCGTAAATAAAGTCGGTTCCTTGTTGGGTTCGTCCGTTAAAGATAATACCTCGGCGGGTTTTCATATTATAACGCATGCCCTGTGCATAGTAGGTCTCTTGAGCGTCTTTAAAAACAGGCGTTTGTGCTAAAGAATCCCCTGCTGTGTCCCAAACACCCGACGCTTCTATAAGATTCCTTCTTAAATCAATGAAAATGTATCCACTTTCCAATTGCAAATCTTTATATTGTAATTGCCCTTGATTGAATAAATAGACTTGCTGACTGTCCAAAAAGAATACTATGGAATCTGCAGCTTTGTAGTAGACAGGGGCATCTAAGGGAGAGGTAACACTGGTATCTTTTTGTAAAGTGTCTCCAACGATTTTTATAGTATCTTGTTGAGCCCAGGTATAGCAAAGCAAAAAGTAAGTTAGAAAGAGCGGAAGCGGTTTCACGCGATTTGAGTTTGGCTATGGTAGAGATGGTAATAAAGTCCTTTTTGTTGGAGGAGTTGTTGGTGGTTGCCTTGTTCTACGATTCTTCCGTCTTGCATGACGATAATACGGTCTGCGTTTTGGATAGTAGAGAGCCGATGAGCAATAATAATAGCGGTTTTGTCTTTTAACATCTTTTGCAAAGCATCGTGGACTAATTGTTCAGAGACGGCATCTAATGCTGAGGTTGCTTCGTCCAAGAGCAAGACAGAGGGGTTTCTAAGCACGGCTCTTGCAATAGCAATGCGTTGACGTTGTCCTCCAGAAAGCCGTAAACCTTGTTCGCCCACATAAGTATCGTATTGTTGCGGAAGCTCCATAATAAAATCATGAGCATTAGCAATTCTTGCCGCTTGAATAATTTGTTCCATGGATGCTTTCGCAGCACCATAAGCGATATTATTGCGGATGGTGTCGTTGAATAAAAACCCTTCTTGCGTCACAATACCAAAATGATTTCGTAGACTATGGACGTTTAGGTCGGTGTAAGGGATGTCGTCCCACCATAGTTGTCCATGTTGTGGATCATAAAAACGGGCAATGAGGTTTAATAAGGTTGTTTTACCACTGCCCGATGGACCTACAATCGCAACTTTTTCCCCTTTGTAAATGGTCAAGGAAATATTTTTTAGAATCCATGTATTGTTATAAGCAAAAGAAACATTTTCTATTCGGATGGCTTTTCTAAGTGGAGGGGCTTTTTTTGTTCCTTTTAATAGCGTAGGGTCGTTGGGGGTTTGCAGCAATTGTGCAA
>WFXK01000067.1 GCA_015490695.1 Bacteroidota bacterium
GCGTTTAAGTTGTTCGGACCAGTACATAATTCGCTCTATCACAGGGGGTTGTTTTAGCAACACTGCATTTTTAAGTAATAATTCATAGGCACGCCAGGGTTTGCCACGCAATAACCAAACTTTTGCCAAACCTTCTACAGCTTCATCGTAGAGACTAATGGGTAATTTTTCCATATCTAAAATCATGGAGAAGGTCTCTTCTGCTTTTTTTAGTTGTTGTAGTGCTAAGTAGGTATAACCCATTTCTTTATAAATTTCTGCTTGTACTTCGTTCCCTGATATAGGTTCTAAATCGCTGCCGTATTTTTTATAATAATAAAGGTAGCGTTTATAGGCGAATAGTGCTTCGGAATACCATTGTAGGTAGTAGCAAGCACGGGCTATAGGACGCAAAAGCTCCCATAAAGCTCCATTTTTACTTTGCAAGAATAAGTCACGTGCTTGCATTACTACTTTAACATAGTGTTTTAATCGGAGGAGGGAGTGGAAGTAATAGAGTAGTTCATCTATTTCAGGGTCTTCTTCCAGTAAAAAACCTTGTTCCCAGTGATAAACGGCAATATCGTATGCTCCTTGACGGTAATAGTATTGAGCAGCAGCAAACCATCCCTTTGCACACGAAGGAAACTCTTTTAATCGTTTTTCTAATAAGGCTTGTATTTTGTCTTCTTCGCCTACATCTTCCATACATTCTATTAATTCATTAAATAATTCGCCATTTTGTGGGGCATGATGATAGGCTTTCCATAAATAATCCAAGGCAGTTGTTGCGTATTGTTCTCCATGGTTTCTAAGGGCTAATGCGATACCACGAGCATAATCTACATACTCTTCTTCATCGTCTAATTGTTCTAACAAACTTTCCCATGTTTGAAGCGCTGCTGCAAATTGGTTGGTGTGTAAAAGCCATTTACCTAAGAGATACTGATAATGGGAATTATATGGAGCAATGCTAATGGCTTTTTGTAGGTAAGCAATCGCTTCTTGAAGATCCCCTTCTTCAGCGAACAACTGAGAGCGTTTGTAATAAAGTTCTGCGTTATAGGGATAAAAATGTTGAGCTTGTTCTAAGAGCTGATGAGCCAAATAAAAGTGTCGTTTTGTGCGATAGTAGGCAAAGAGGGCTTCAACAGCGTCATAATCCAAATAATGGATACGCCCTTCTTTTAAACCCTGCTCAAAGGAACGCGCTAATGCCTCCAATTCTTTATCATTATTCATAAGCACTGCCGTTGTTGAGGTTCAAAATTAGAAGATTTACTGCATTGAAACAATCCACAAAGGAAATTTTGTTTATAATGAAATAGGGGAAACTTTGTTTTGTGTTCTGTATCAGTGCTTTATGTGGCAATTGTGAGAAAAATCGCTTTTGAAGGGAAAGCAGATTTTTTCTACTTTTACTAAGGTTTTTGGAACTTAAAAGGGTAATCGCTATGCGAGTAGAAATTCAAACCATTGGCTTTGATGCATGGCAGCCGTTAAAGGCGTACATTGAGAAAAAAGTTGGCAAGATTCAACATGTATGGAATGCCGTAACAGACGTTATTATCTACCTGCGCAACCTTAACACCAATGGAAAAAGCCGTCAGGTAGAAATCAAAGCTTTAGTGCCGGGAAATACTTTAATTGTTACAGAGCGGGGGCAGTCTTTTGAAGAAGCATTTGATTTAGCAATGGATAGTATTGTTCGGCAGGTGCGGCGTTATAAAGAGAAACACCGTTATTCGGCATAAAAAAGCCCTCCTTCAAAGGAGGGCTTTTTCATTAAAAAGTGCTAAGTTTGCAGGGCTATGCCTTACTATCGTTGTTTAGGGAAAGTTCCAAGAAAGCGGCACACCATCTTCAGAAAGCCCGATGGCTCGCTCTATGCCGAAGAGCTCATCAGTACCGAAGGCTTCTCCTCAATCTATAGTCTTGTGTACCATATCTATCCACCTACCCGAGTAAAAGCTATCAAAGAAGAAACCATCAATTTAGCACCAGAAATCGTCATACGAAACAACATGCGCCATAGAGGCTTCCATGGAAAAGCCATCCAAACAGAAAAAAATTATCTGTTCAGCAGAAAAATCCTTTTGGCTAACGAAGATGTTCAAATTAGTTTAGCTATCCCTGCTTACTTCCCCAAAGAAGTCTTCTTTAAAAACGCTTCTGCTGACGAACTTATCTTCGTTCACAAAGGCAGAGGAGTGCTCAAAACAGGCTTTGGACCTATTCAATTCTATGAAGGCGACTATTTACACATCCCCCGAGGAACAGTTTATCAAATAGATTTTGAAAACGAGGATAATCGTTTGCTCATTATAGAATCATTTAGCCCTATTCGTTTTCCTAAACGTTATTGCAATGAAGCGGGGCAACTTATGGAGCATGCCCCCTTTTATGAGCGCGACATCCGCGGTCCTGAAGCCCTGGAAACCCACGACGAAGAAGGAGAATTTACCATTTACATAAAGAAAAACCACGAACTCTTTACTTACATCTATGCCAATCATCCCTTTGATTTCATTGGTTGGGATGGTTATCTCTATCCTTATGCTTTTAACATCAAAGACTTTAATCCCATTGTAGGGAAGTTACATCAGCCGCCACCTGTACATCAGACTTTTGAAGGTAGGGGGTTTGTGGTTTGTTCCTTTGTCCCTCGTCTTTATGACTTTGACCCTGAAGCCATCCCCGCTCCCTATAACCACTCCAACGTGGACTCTGACGAAGTACTCTACTACGTAGAAGGACAATTCATGAGCCGTAAAGGGATAGAAGAAGGGTTTATTACCCTGCACCCCATAGGAATTCCCCATGGACCTCATCCAGGTACTGTAGAAAAAAGCATTGGACAAAAGGGAACAGAAGAATTAGCCGTGATGATAGATACTTTCCGCCCCTTAGGCATCACAAAAGACGCTTTGGAAATAGAGAAAAAAGACTACTACTTATCTTGGCTGTAAAAAGGTAAATACACAATCACTTTTTCAGAGAAATAGGGATGGGAGTAAAATTCTCTTAGATAAAAAAGATGGTAAGGGTGGTGGAGTTTTTTTAAATCTTCATCTTTTTCTCCTTTGTAATAAAAGATTCCTGGTTTGAAGTTTTGTATTGCTATTTTTTCTGAGAGGATTAAATGTCGTGTTTGTTTTAAAAACTTTTGTAGTGGGGCTACAGCACGGGCAACAATAAAATGATATTTTTCTCTGTGTTCTTCAGAACGCTGCCATATTAAACGAACATTTCTTAATTGTAATCGCTGAACAATAGCGTGCAATACTTGGATTTTTTTTCGTTTACTGTCTAATAGTGTAAAGTGCACGTCGGGCATAGCGATAGCTAAGGGGATACCGGGAAACCCGCCTCCTGTCCCCACATCAATCACCCGAATACCCGCAGGAAAACGAATAATACGCAACAAAAGCAAACTATGCAAAATATGATGCTCTTCCAAAAAAGCAACGTCTTTACGGGAAACTAAATTAACTTTTTGATTCCAGTTTCTTAAGTACTGAGCAAAACGAAGAAGTTGTTGCAGCTGCTCTTGATGAAGTAACAATTTAGCATCTTGAAGTTTCTTGGATAAGCTCATGGAAAAAAATTTCCACTTCCTTTAATAGCGTTTCTCTTGCGTCTACATGAATCCAGTGTCCCGCTTTCGGATAGGTCTTAATCTGTGCCTTAGGGAAGTAAGTAAGGATTTGCGCTTTATCTTTCTCTTGAATATAGGGGGATAGTTCTCCTCGGATGAATAACGTAGGTCCATGCCAAGGTTGTACAAAAGGAACAACATCCACAATAGCGTGGTAGTTTTTAATGATGGCATCTAAGTTAAAGCGCCATTGAAAGGTGCCTTCTTTAGTTCGTTTTAGGTTTTTTAATAAAAATTGTCGTATAGCGATTTGCGGGATGAATTTTGCCATGATGGCATCGGCTTCTTTTCGGTCTTTGATAGCCTTTACTGGTACAGCTTTTAAGGCTTCAAACACCCATTGATGCAAGGGTTCATAACGCCGAGGAGCGATGTCTAAAACCATCAATCCAGTGCATTGCTCAGGGAAGTATTGTGTGAAGGTCATCGCTACTTTGCCCCCCATAGAATGCCCTAAGAGCACACAACAACGAACATGGTTGTTTTGTAAGGTTTCATAAACATCTTTTGCCATAGAGACATAGTCCATGGTGTCGGTATGAGGGCTTTGTCCATGATTACGTAAATCCATAGCAATCACATGGAATTGTTTTGACCAAGCCCGAGCTAAGCTATGCCAATTATCACTTGAGCCGAAAAGCCCGTGTAAAATCACCAAGGTGGGCTGATGTGTCTGTCCGTAACGCCGGTAAAATAATTGCATAGCGCAAACTTATAAAATCCTTGTGTATAAAGGGATTTATTCTATATTTGCATTGCCGATGCGGTGGGGTGCTATTTTTATGTTCGCTACTATGAGCATTGCTCAAGAAGTCCTTTTAAAAAAAGGTTATGAACTCCTCCCTCAGAGCGCAACAAGCGCTAATAAAATAAATATTGCTTTACCTTTTAGAGACCACTTTTTTGAACCTTCAGGATTTCCTTCACCAACGTTATGGAATAATAAAGGTGCGCATGTGGCACGTACTTTAGCTGCTGCGCCCCCCGATATAGGCGTAGTGGTCTTAGATGGTGCTGCTCAAAACCGACTCCCTTATGTCAATTACACCCCTTCCGTCGGCTATAGCGATACCTTAGAAAGCCTTCCCATAGACTTAAGTACATGGAGTCCTCAAGATAGCCTCTATTTGGTTTTCTGGATAGAAAAAGGCGGATTAGCCGATAGCGCAGAAAACAACGACTCCTTAATCCTTTATTTCCTTAACGACTCTCTGCAATACCAACAGATATGGAGCACTTCAGGAAGCAACTTTTCTACAAACTTCTTTACTTCGGTTGCCATCCCTATTACCAATCCTCGTTTCTTCCATAACGCTTTTCAATTCCGTTTTGTCTCTAAAGGTAGTCAAAACGGGGGTTATGATGTGTGGCTATTGGATAAAATAGAATTAGCCCCAAAAAATCAACTTTCGGATTCCCTGTTCAACGACATTGCCTTACAAGAGATTGAAGGAAGTCCTTTTGGTATTTATTCCATTATTTCCTTAAGAGCCTTTCAACAATTGAGTAACCTAACTCCTATTGCTTGCCGCATCTACAACAACAATGCTTACGCAACCACTATTCCCTTGAATTTAACGATTCAAACGGTATTAAATAATCAAAGTTTACCTATGACTGTGGTGAATCAGAATGTAAATCTTTCTGCAAAGAGTGCTACACAGGTGGCATTGGGAGGTATGACAGCGCCTTCATGGTCTAAACCCGAACGACTTATTTATACATGGACCATCGCTTCCAACAACGATAATCAAATTGCTGTTAATGATAGTTTTTCCCTGGTCTTTAGAGTAGATAGCCTTTTAGGTTATGACGATGGAGAACCTGAAGCAGGCTACGGATTAAATGCCTCTTCAGTATTCGGACAACGTTTTGACTTTCCTTTGCGGGATACTTTAAAAGGGGTTGCTGTACAATTCTATCCTACTTTATACACGCTAAACGGCAAACCTTTTGAATTACGGATTTATCAAATGTATGGCGATAGCGTCGGCGAACTTCTATACCAAAGTCGTTATACGATTCAAATCCAAAATCCACCTTTTTCTTTTTATTATTATCCTTTGAATGAACTGGTAGCCGTTCAGGGAAGTATTTTAATAGCGTTTTTCCAATATGATGATAAGCCCTTAGGTGTTGGCTTTGATAGGAATCGGCATTTTTCAGGGCGATACTATCAGGATTTATATGGGAAGTGGCAAAAGAGCAGTTTTCAAGGGAGTTTGTGTGTTCGTCCTATTGTATTATCGGGTTCGTATGCGAAAACGTTAATGGTTCAGGAACGAAGTGTAGAGAAGAAAATGCTCCTGCTTTATCCCAATCCCTCTACATCCTACATTACGATAGAGAGCACTGATTTTATTCATGGAATTGTGGTTTATGATGTGATGGGGAAGGAGTGGTTACGATGGCAAGGGAGGGAAAGGCGAGTAGTCTTATCCACCGCATCTTTACCTAAGGGGCTTTATATGGTAAAAGTCATAGACGCTTATGGGAAGCGCTATCGCTACCAGTTTATCCGAATTTAAGCAGGAGTTAGACGTCCTTTGTATTGTAGCGCATCCAGATGATGCCGAAATCGGAGCTGGAGGCACTTTAGCTTTATTAAGCCGAGCAGGATACCGTACAGGTATCCTGAATTTCACCAGAGGTGAAATGGGCACAAGAGGAAGCGCAGAGCTACGCCGCCAAGAAGCCTTAAAAGCCGCAGCAATCCTCGGTATCACCTTTTTAGGTATCTTAGACTTAGGTGATTGTCGCTTTCAAGTGACCCCGGAAAATATCACCGCTTTAATTCAGTACATCCGCCACCTAAGACCCAAGATTGTTATTGCTAATGCTTTATCGGACCGTCATCCAGACCATGGCAGAGCTGCAACCTTAGTGCGTCAAGCCTGTTTTTACGCAGGACTAAGACGTTGGGAAACCACTTTTGAAGGACAAACTCAAGCGCCTCACCGCCCCTTAACCTGCCTACACATGCTCCAAGACCACTATCATCACCCCACCATCGTTGTAGACATCACCTCTACCTTCATGATTAAAATGGAAGCTATCAAAGCCTATGCTTCCCAATTCTATAACCCTAATTCCAACGAACCTGAAACCCCTATATCGAGACCTGATTTCTTAGATTTTATAGAAGCCCGTGCAAGAGAAATGGGAAGAAGAATCTTTGTAACCTTCGGTGAAGGATTCGTCTGCAAAGAACCCATCCCTATTAAAGCCATAGAAATGCTCATGAAACTCTATTCCTAAAATCACCAAAACGAAACTTGTAACTGGATTAACAACAGTAAAAACGAAGACCGCGAAGAAATAGTCAATAAATTAAGTAATCCTAAACCTAAGAAACGCAGAGGTTTTATATAAAATTGCGTGTTAAACGCTAAGGAGGTACGAAGTGCATAGGGTGGATGTAATGAAAAGCGCAAACGATGTCCGATAAAAATCCCGGAACTGAACCAGCGATGATAGGAAAAAGTACCTTGGGTAAAGGTTAAAGCGATATAACGACGCTCTTGATAGCCTAATAAGTACTGCGTATGTAGCCACCAATAACGTTGTTTCCAGCGAAAAACGGTTCCAACATCTAAACTACCTATAGGTAAAGCAATCACGGGACGATTCGCGATCAACTCTGCACCCGCACCAAAACCAAAATGCGTATTTAATAATGAAATTTGTGCTTCTATACCCCAAGGTAGTAAGATAGTAGCAATTAAAATACTAATGTTGAGCGAAGTTTTTCCCATATAGCCTGAGCACTTTCTTCAGGAATATCACAGACGCCATGGCGACATAAATAAAATAACGTTTTCTTTTTTTGATACCGATGTGCGAAAATGGGTATAGTGTCTTGCGGATGATTACTAAAGAAGCAGTAAAGATAAGGCGTATAAGCTTTAAAAAAGGATTTTACTTCTGAATCAGCATCTTTTCCTACGACGACCAATTCCCAAAAAGGTGCTTCTAATTTTAAATATAAGGTAAGCCACGAGGCAAAGAGTGAGGGATAGCGTTGCATATCTGCTGCAACCCGCATCAACATAGCCTTGCTTTGTTCTAAATACTTTGGATTGCCTTCTACAATCCCTAAGAAGTGATGAACGTGTGCTATAAGTGCATTGGGCGAGGGGATTACATCGTCTTCTAAAACCACTTGCTTCATAGGTAAATCTTCTTTTGCGGAATAATAAAACAGCGGCGAGCCAGCAGCAGAAAAATCTTCTTCTACAACCTTTAACAATTTACGTATGCGTTCTAAATAAATATTTTTTGAAGTGCATTGATAAAGAAGCATTAGTGCATACATGCGATAAGCATAATCTTCTAAGGTAGCACTATGTTGCACTTTTCCTTTTCGGAATGTTCGCCACATGCGTCCATCTTCCTGCGTCATTACCTCTTCTAAGAACGACTCTACGGATTCCGCAATTTCAAGATAGTGAGGTTCGCTGGTGTAGCGGTATAAATAGGTGTAAGCACTAACACATAAAGCATTCCACGAAGTAATGGCTTTGTCATCTATTAAAGGCAAAACCCTTGTTTTTCGTTTTTCTAACAAACAACTTTTAAATGCTAAAAGCCAATTGTTGAAGGTTTCTAAAGGGATTTGATGTTTTTGTGCATAGACCTCAGGCAGTTCAGTTCGGAATAAAACATTTTTATTAGGTTCCCAGTTTCCTTCGGGGCGGATATGGAAGTAATCTAAAAGGTAGTGTTTAGAGTCTTTGGGTAGGCATGCTTTTATTTCTTCGTAGCTCCATACATAGAATTTTCCTTCTTCGCCTTCGCTATCGGCGTCCATGGCGCTGTAAAAACAATGATACGTTTTATCATAAAAATAGGTTTCTAAGAAACGGGTGGTTTGTTTAAAAACTGCTTTATAGATATTTTTTTTCGTTAAAGCCCACAGATGTGCGTAGAGCTGTAGTAGGAGGGCGTTGTCGTAGAGCATTTTTTCAAAGTGGGGAACATGCCATTGTTGGTCTGTGGAGTATCGGCAAAAGCCTCCTTCTATCCAGTCATAAATCCCTCCTAAGAACCATCTTTCAGCAGTCTTTTGAATGTGTTCAATGGCTTGAGTGTCTTTTTTCAAAAATGCCCAATGCAATAAACTTTCCCATTGCGTGGGCAAGGGAAATTTGGGAACACGTTTTTCGCCTCCCCACACTTCATCCCATTGTTTTTTCCATTTCGCTATGCTTTTTTCTATTTCATTGACAGAAGGCAAGGGCTTTTGTATCCCTGCTAAGCGTTGGTCTACCAATTGATGCAGGGCGTTGTGGAGTTGTTGAGCGTAGTCATAAAACTTTTTTGGGTCTTTTTGGAATTCTTCGGCGATGGTTTTACAAAGGGTTATCCATTGTTGTTTAGGGAAGTAGGTACCGCCGAAGACGGGGCGGCCATCGGGTAGTGCAAAGACGTTTAGGGGCCAGCCGCCTCTGCCCGTCATGATTTGAACCGCCTGCATATAATA
>WFXK01000068.1 GCA_015490695.1 Bacteroidota bacterium
AAAGTTTGTATCCGTTGTAATAAATGGGCATTTTTTGTTTGATGGGGTTGTTGAATATGTTTAAAAGAAGGTGGAAAAAAGTAAATGGGATAGTTTGTTTCTAAGTTCTTCAAACTGGTATAGAATGCGAAACTGGTTTCATAGTTAGGTGTTAGTACGATTGCCCAGTGTTTAGGTGTTTGTTTCATCCATTGAAGTAGTGCAAAGTGTTTTAAAGAACCTGCCAATTCTTGAACAGCAATAAAAGTTTTGGGGTGGATAGAGGGCAGTTTTAGCGTGTTATAGTAGGTTTTTAAGTGCGTTAAATGGATTTCTTGTTCTTTAACTGCCACAGCAGCAAAGATAGCGGATTTATTCAGAGGGTTTAAGCAGATGATGGAAGTTTTTTACAAACTTTTCAACCTTAGGGGCGATGACAACTTGACAATAAGGTTTTGTGGGATTGCGTTCAAAGTAGTTATGGTGGTATTCCTCGGCAGGGAAGAAGGCTTCCAAGGGTTTTACTTCTGTTACAATAGGTTTATCAAATTCTTTTGCTAACTCTTCCATGACTTTTTCGGCAACTCTTCTTTGGTTTTCGTTGTGATATAAGATAATGGAGCGGTATTGTGGTCCGTAGTCGTTGCCTTGTTGATTAGGGGTTGTGGGGTCGTGCGTAGCAAAGAAAACCCGTAAAAGGGTTTCATAGTCAATGATTTCAGGGTTAAAGGTGATTTGTACTACTTCGGCATGTCCTGTGGTGCCTGTACAGACCTCTTCATAAGTAGGATTAAAGGTATGTCCGCCGGCGTAGCCGGGGATAACTTTTTCCACACCGCGTAGTCGTTTAAAAATCGCTTCGGTACACCAAAAGCATCCCCCACCTAAGGTTGCCTTCTCTAACATTAGCGCAAATGTACACTACCCTATTCAAAAGGGCAAGGTAACATAATCCATTTGTTGAATTTTAAAACAGTCCTTGCTCCCATATCCTAGCGAAACCCAAACTACAACAACAAAGTTATCCAGCTACATTGATCTCAAAATAAACTATTATGGTGTATTGGGAATAAAAGTGTTAAAGCTGTCTTCAAAGCCGAAATAAAATGGTAGCCACAAGTTCTTGAACTTCTAGCTTAATAGTGTAAAGAAGGGAGTCATTACCATGTTATGACAGACATTGTAGTCTGCTTGTACCGGCTCCAATGCCTTAAAAACATGAAAGGAGCTAAAGGTGTCCAAAGTGATACCTACAAGTTGGCACTGTTGCACATGCAAGATGCACTAAAGGAGAGGGTTTTCTCCAAAGAACCTCGACGTAGAATGCAGCTCCTTACACAGTACTATAAAATGATTCATTATGAGCAAATAAAATTCAAAAACCGAATTTATCATTTATTGTAAAGTAAAGGAGTTCGCTTATAGCGTGTCTGAAAACATCCTTTTCGTATCCATTTGAAACAATGGAAAGGAAATACCAAACAACTTTAGATAGGGTTAGCCCCTGGCTGATGATAGCTCTACAGGGAAAAGTTGAAATGGTCCAAATATCTGGAGCCTGAGTTGGTAGAAATAGCACAAGCAGTAGCACGAACCAAAACAGAGCTAGGTTACAAGTGGAAACAACTTACTAAAAGAAAATTAGCCCCAAAAAAGCAGCTATAGCCATTGCACGAAAAATAGCGTGATAGCTTGACTGCTTTTAAAACATTTATTACACAAACTGCCATCATACGAACAGAAATCAGGACAATTTGTAGCAATTCAAAAAAACTACAAAGTGGCTTAATAACACAGGAACGTAAACTCTCTAACAACCCACTTATCGCATCATAACCTTTACTTTCTGACCTATATACAACTACAACCGCTTTGTCTCATGACGCTAATGCACTATCCGTCCCTGTAAATCATAGCGATTTATATACCGTAACGACGATAACCATACAAACCCTTCATCCGCCAACACACTATCTTGCCATGTTGACAAACGATACTTCTTACCATAAATAATACCGCTCCTAACTGTTATCTACATTCCTGCGATCCAATACCAAATTACGCCTATTATAACGATAATATGCGTTGGATATACAGAACGCTCGTAGGCTATTTGATATTTCACCAAAACGGCGATTCAAAATCTTCAAAATAAGGCAGTTGCTCATCTTTTGGAGAAACAATCGGATTTTCCACTTCCCAATCTATTTGTAAAGAAGGGCTTTTATAATGAATTCCAGCATCACTTTCTGCATGATATTCAGAAGAGCACTTGTAATAAAAAAGACAACTTTCCGATAACACAACAAAACCATGGGCAAACCCCTCAGGAACAAATAACATTTTAGGTTCTTGTGCATCTAAATAGATTTTAAAATGTTTTCCGTATGTAGGAGAACTACGACGCAAGTCTACAACAACATCTACTGCTTTACCTTGGAGGACAGTAACTAATTTTGCTTGTGCATGAGGCGGTTTTTGGAAATGCAACCCGCGTAATACGTGTTTTTTAGAAAAAGAAAGATTATCTTGCTTAAAGCGAACAGAAATTCCTGCGGCTTCAAAAGCACTCACTTTATAAAGTTCCATGAAAAAGCCCCTATGGTCATCAAAGCGCTTAGGTAAAATAAGATGCAATCCCGAAAGGGGTAATGGTTTTATTTCAAACGGCATGGGTGTGTTGTAATTGGGTTTTAAAGTATTCTAAGGTTTTTTTGAAACCTTCTTTGCGAGGGATTTTGGGCTCCCAATTTAATAATTCTTTTGCTTTAGAAATATCGGGTCTTCGTACTTTGGGGTCATTAACAGGTAGGGGCTTAAAAACGATTTTACTTTTGCTCTTAGTTAAATCAATAATTTCTTTTGCTACTTGCAGAATGGTCACCTCTTCAGGATTTCCTAAATTAACAGGATAAGGGTAATCGCAGTGTAGAAGTCGCCAAAGTCCTTCTATGAGGTCATCTACATAGCAAAAACTACGGGTTTGTGAACCGTCGCCGTAAACCGTAAGCGGCTCTCCTTTCAAGGCTTGACAAAAAAAGTTGGGCAGCGCTCTTCCATCATTTAAACGCATGTTCGGTCCATAGGTGTTAAAAATTCGTGCGATACGAATAGGGATTCCGTAAGTACGATGATATGCCATTGCCATGGCTTCCATAAAACGCTTTGCTTCATCATAAACTCCCCTTGGACCAATCGGATTCACATGTCCCCAATAATCTTCTGGCTGCGGATGTACTTGCGGGTCACCATAAACTTCTGAAGTAGAAGCTAAAAGCACGGTCGCTTTCTTCTCTTTTGCTAATCCAAGAATCTTATGCGTCCCCAAAGACCCCACTTTCAAGGTATGAATAGGATGTTCTAAGTAATCTTTTGGGGAAGCAGGTGAAGCAAAATGTAAAATATAATGTAATTCCCCTGGCACATAAACGTATTGCGTGACATCATAGTGAATAAATTGAAATAGGGGATTGCCCAGTAAGTCTGCAATGTTGTCCATAGAACCTGTAAGCAGGTTATCCATACAGATGACTTCCCATCCTTCTTGAACGAGTCTTCTACACAGATGAGAGCCTAAGAACCCTGCGCCTCCTGTTACTAAAGCACGGATTTTTCCCATGAATGCAGTTGTTTTCTCATTTCGTTATGGGTCAAGTCTAATAACACAGGACATACCGATACATAGCCATTAGCAATCGCCCAAATGTCGGTATCTTGTCCGTTGTCTTCAGAATAAAATTTTCCTGTAAGCCAATAGTAAGGTCTTCCATAGGGGTCAGTTCGCTCTTCAAATTCTTCTATGAAGCGTCCCATGGCTTGCCGAGTGATTTTAATCCCTTTGATTTCCGATAAGGGTAAATAAGGGATATTAACGTTCAATGCCGTATGGGGGGGCAAGGGATGTTTTAAGGCAGTGTCAATTAAGCGGCGAACGACTTCTTTTGCTGCACTTAAGTCAGCAGCAGGGTCGTAATTACAAAGAGAAAAACCAATAGAAGGAATGCCTTCTATAGCCCCTTCAATAGCGGCAGACATCGTTCCGGAATAAAAAACACTGATAGAAGTATTTGCCCCGTGATTAATACCTGATAGGATTAAAGTGGGTTTTCTTTTTAGTACGACGCCCGTGGCTAATTTAACGCAGTCTACAGGGGTTCCTGAGCAAGCGTAAGCCTGCACTCCTTGGACTGGGAAATGATAAGGGTAGAGCCGAATGGGGTTTCCTATGGTGATAGCGTGCCCTGTTCCGCTTTGCGGTGCATTAGGCGCAACAACCCAAACCTCCCCAAACTCTTTTGCAACCGCTACTAAGGCTTCAATGCCAGGGGCTGTGATGTCATCATCGTTACACACTAATAACAGGGGCTTTTGCGCCATCTACGCCGTCGCTTTTTGCACTACCGCAGCAAACACCTCTGGATGATTCATCGCTAAATCCGCTAAAACCTTACGATTTAATTGAATATTTTTCTGTTTTAATTGATAAATCAGCTCGCTGTAGGTTAAGCCGTGTTGTCTGGCACCAGCATTAATACGCTGAATCCAAAGACGGCGAAAATGCCGTTTCTTTAATTTACGTCCGATATAGCTGTAAAGCCAACTCTTTTCTACTTGGTTCTTGGCAATGGTGTAAACGTTCTTTTTTCTTCCCCAGTACCCTTTTGCATGCTTTAAGATTTTTTTCCTTCGCCTTCGGGATGCGACATGATTTACCGACCGCATAGCTGTATTTTAATTTAAGCGACTCGTAAAAGTTTTTTTATATGTTTTGCGTCAGCGCCTTTTAAGTAACCATCTTGACGAAGATGTCGTTTAGCTTTTTTCGTTTTTTTTCGCATCAAGTGATTGCGGTTCATTCGGCGAAACTTTACTTTCCCTGTTGCCGTTAAGCGAAACCGCTTTTTAGCACCTGAATGGGTCTTTAACTTCGGCATAGGGCTGGCAAAGTTAGAAAAATTTTTCTTTTTTACTTTTGCAGCGATGCTTGAAGTGGCTTTGCAATTAGGATTAAGCCAAGAGGAGTATGAGCGCATCTGCGAACTCTTAGGACGAACTCCCAATTTTACAGAACTCAGCGCTTTTGCCGTCATGTGGAGTGAACACTGCTCTTATAAAAATTCTATTTTACAACTAAAACGTTTGCCCCGCGAAGGAAAATATGTTTTAGCCAAAGCAGGCGAAGAAAATGCTGGATTGTTAACTTTGAACGAAGATTATGCTGTTGTTTTTAAGATTGAGTCGCATAATCATCCTTCGGCGATTGCGCCTTATCATGGTGCGGCTACAGGGGTAGGTGGCATCCATAGAGACATCTTTACCTTAGGCGCACGTCCCATCGCAGCCTTAAACGCCCTTCGCTTCGGAACCCTTAACGACCCTAAGGTTCAATACACGGTCAAAGAAGTTATTAGAGGCATTGCTGACTATGGGAACGCTTTTGGCGTGCCTACAGTGGCTGGAGACATGTATTTTGCTCCTTGTTATCAAAACAATCCTTTAGTGAATGCGATGTCTGTGGGGATTGTACGAAAGGACCGCATTGTGCCTTCTAAAGCTTCGGGAGTGGGAAATAAAGTGTTTTTAGTTGGGGCAGCCACAGGAAAAGATGGCATCCACGGCGCTACCTTCGCCTCCGATACCTTAGACGAAAGCAGCCACGAAGATTTACCCTCTGTCCAAATAGGTGACCCCTTCACAGAAAAAGTTTTATTAGAAGCTGTTTTAGAAGCCATTGAAACAGACGCTATTATAGGCATGCAGGACTTAGGTGCCGCAGGAATCGCCTGTGCAACCTCAGAAATGGCTTTTAAAGGAAACTGCGGTATGCGTATCTACTTAGATAAAGTTCCACTGCGTCATCAAAACATGAAACCTTATGAAATCTTGATTTCAGAATCCCAAGAACGGATGTTGTTGATTGTTCAAAAAGGAAAAGAGGAAGCAGTAAAAAAAGTTTTTGAAAAATGGGATTTGCCTTGTACAGAGATTGGAGAAGTTACAGAAGATGGTTGGTTGCGATATTATTATAAGGATGAATTAGTAGCGGAAATAAAAGCGAGGAATTTAGTCGTTGGTGGGGATGCGCCGCAATATGTGCGAGAAAGCACAGCACCTAAGTATTTAGAAGCCGTTCGTTCCTTGTCTCAAGAACAAATCCCGCCATTGTCTTTAGAAGCTGTTGCAGAAGTTTTAACTTCTTTGTTAAAAGTTCCTGATATTGCATCTAAAGCGGCGTTGGTACGTTGTTATGACCGCATGGTTGGTGCTTCAACCATCAGCGCTATTCATCCTTATGCTGCTGCTGTGGTGAAAATCCCCGAATTATCTAAGGCATTAGCAATGAGTGTGGATTGTAATAGTCGCTATGTTTACTTGAATCCCTTAAAAGGAGCACAATTAGCCGTTTGTGAAAGCATCCGTAATATTGCTTGTACAGGTGCAGAACCCTTAGGCATTACCAATTGTCTCAACTTCGGTAATCCTTATAATCCTGAAATCTACTGGCAATTTAAACAAGTGATTGAAGGGATGCGGCAAGCCTGTTTGCGGTTTCAAATTCCTGTTACAGGCGGCAATGTCAGTTTTTACAATGAGTCTCCCGATGGTGCTGTATGGCCCACACCTGTTATCGGTATCGTTGGCATCATCCACGACCTCAATCACCTTACACGAATGGACTTCCAAATGCCTGATGACTTGATTTACCTTTTAGGTCCTGTAGTAAATGACTTCCAAGGAAGCAGCTATTTGTATTATTATCATCGTGTCCTTTACAGCGACGCCCCTTATTGTGATTTAGAAAAAGAGTGGCAGCTTTATCAAGTGTTGCATCATTGTATTCAGCAGCATTGGGTTCGCAGTGCACATGATGTTTCTGACGGCGGCTTGCTGGTAACCTTAACAGAAATGGCATTCTATCAAAACTTAGGTTTTGAAATCCAAACTCCCAATTCCTTACGTTTAGATAGTTTCCTTTTTGGTGAAGGCGGAGCAAGGGTAGTGATTACCGTACCACCAGAATTTCAAGAAAACATAGAAGCTTTTCTAAAAACACAATCTTTACCATGGCGATGTATCGGCAGAGTTTTAGAGACCCCTGAAATAAAAATTAATGGTCACCGAATTGGCAATCTTTCCACATTTGCTCAATGTTATTTTAACACTTTGCGTTTATGAACGTAGTGGACTATGCGGTAGTTGTAGGGTATTTTGTAGTTGTTGTCTTAGTAGGGCTTTATTTTCGTCGTAGAGCCCAAAGGAGTTTGAAGCAATATTTTACAGCGGGGCGTCAGCTTTCGTGGTGGTTAGCAGGGCTTAGCATGGTTGCTACAACCTTTGCTGCCGACACCCCCTTAGCCGTCACAGAATTAGTACGACAAAAAGGACTTAGTGGAAATTGGTTGTGGTGGAATATGCTCATAGGTGGTATGCTCACTACCTTCTTCTTTGCACCGCTATGGCATAAAGCACAAGTCCTCACAGATGTAGAATTTTTACGATTGCGTTATGCTGCTAAACCTGCGAAAATCCTTTCGGTTTTCAAAAGCATTCATTACGGTTTTATCATGAACCTGCTCATTTTAGCTTGGGTCAATACCGCAATGATGACCTTAATTCAAAAGCTTTTAAATCTTAATGATGAAACAACTTTAATTGTTATGCTTTTTTTGTTGGTGCTTACCAGTTTGTATACGGCGCTATCAGGGATTATTGGTGTAGTGTTTACTGATGCTATTCAGTTCTTTATTGCGTTTTTTAGTTGTGTGTTGTTAGCCTTTTTCATTGTTGCAGCTCCTGAAGTAGGCGGATTACAGGGGTTACAGCAGAAGGTCAATGGGGCGGTATGGGCGTTTTTTCCTGAAATAGATGCTACGCTTATCATGTTCTTAGGTTTTCAATGGTGGGCAAGTTGGTATCCGGGTGCTGAACCAGGTGGTGGCGGCTATATCGCCCAACGTATGTTCACTACGCAATCCCCAGAACAAGCCACCAAAGCAACCTTGTTGTTTCAAATCCTTCATTATGTTGTTCGTCCTTGGCCCTGGATTCTTACTGCTGTGGCAACGCTTATAGTTTATCCTCATGTCGTAGACCATAAACAAACCTACGTGATGGCAATGGAGGACTTTTTACCTTGGGGATTCCGTGGCGTGCTATTAGCAGCGTTCTTAGCCGCCTATATGAGCACCATCTCTACGCATTTGAACTGGGGTAGCAGCTATTTCGTCCATGACTTTTTAGCTCTTCTGTTTCCTGCGTTAAAAGAAAAAGCGCAAATTCGTTGGGCACAAGGATTCACTTTTGTTTTAGCCCTGCTTAGTTTGTGGGTTGCAACTTTTATAGATTCTATAGCACAAGCATGGCAATGGTTGTTGTTAGCAGGGACAGGCAGCGGAACGGTGCTATTGCTGCGATGGTATTGGTGGCGTATTAACGCATGGAGTGAACTCAGCGCTATTTTCACCCCACTACTCTGGGTAGGTGCCATTGCCCTCTTCCACCCCCAATGGATGAAAAACATCCCTTTGGTCTTTTTCTCTACGTTAATCATCACTTCAATAGCATGGATAATCACCACTTTTCTTACACCACCAACACCCAAAGAACAACTACAACGCTTTGTCCAACGAGTACAACCCTGGGGATGGTGGAAACCTTTTTATAACGTGCCCCTCCACGGAAAAGAAATTTTATTAAAGCGACTCAAAGCCTTTGTTATAGCGGTTATTAGTGCTTATTTGTTATTGTTCGCTATTGGTAAAGGCTTCCAGGGAGAAATGTTACTTTCTATTTTGCTTGCTGTACCTGCCGCCGTTGGACTTATCCATTTATTTACGAAGCGATTTTAATTTTTTTACATCGCATTGATTGGTCTCACAACAAGATTTTTTTCGTTTACGAAGGAATAAATAGACAACGGACAAGAGGACAAGGATAAAGATAAGTGCTTGTTCTATCATAGTCGGCTTAGGATTTGGTAGGCAATGAGGGCGAATAGATAGGCGATGATAAAGAGGGTAAGGAACGCACCTATGGTCCATCGCCATGATAGGGTTTCACTTCGGATGACGGCTAAAGTGCTCATACATTGTAGTGCAAAGGCATAAAAGAGCAGTAACGAAACCCCTGTAGCAAAGTTAAAGACTTTTTTCCCTGTGTAGGGGTTGTATTCTTTTGCCAAGCGTTCTTTGATGGTGGCGTAAGAAGCATCTTCTTCTATGCTGTAGAGGGTGGCTAATGTGCTGACAAAGACTTCTCGGGCAGCAAAAGAGCTAAGCAGCGCAATACCGATTTTCCAATCGTATCCTAAGGGGCGAATAACAGGTTCTATCCATGTGCCAATAGTACCTAAGAAGGACTCTTCAATGGCAACCGCTTGTTGAGGGTTTTTTATTCGTTGCCAATTATAGCTTCCTAAGAACCAAAGCAAAATAGAAAGCGCTACGATAATTTTCCCAGCTTCTACTAAGAACGCTTTTGTGTGGTCCCAAACCGTGTAGAAGAGATTACTCCATTTAGGGAGTTGATAATGGGGCATTTCCATGACGAAGTAGCTAGGGTGTTGACTGGGAATCCAGCGTTTAAGCAATGCCGCTGCGGATAAAGCAGCAGTGATACCAAGGACATACATTAAAAACAATACAAATCCTTGCAAATGGAAGAGTCCGAAGATGGTTTTGTTAGGGATAATTAAAGCGATGACCATGATGTATACAGGCAGACGTGCGGAGCAAGTGATGAGGGGGATGACTAAAATAGTGATGAGGCGTTCTTTCCAGTGTTCTATGGTGCGGGTGCTTAAAATAGCGGGTACGGCACAAGCCACACCTGATAATAAGGGCAAAAGGCTTTTTCCACTTAGCCCTAAGGGGCGTAGCCACCGCTCCATTAAATACGCTGCCCGACTCATATAGCCAACTTCCTCTAAAAGACCAAGAAACAAAAACAAAAGCGCTATTTGCGGAATAAAAATAGCAACACCAGCAATCCCTGGAATAAGCCCTTGTGTGAGTAACTCATTAAAAAGTCCTTGAGGGAGTTGTTGATGGAGCCACTGAGCAAAAAGCGCCATGTGAACATCTATCCACTCCATCGGAATCTGCGCCCAATGAAAAAGCGCTTGAAAAATCAAAAATAATAACCCGAAAAATATGCCATACCCCCAAAAGGGATGTAATAAAACTTTATCTATTTTATCCGTTAAAACATGCTGTTTTGAGTGCGCTTTCCAATCGCCAATCCACGAAGCAAAAAAGTAATAGCGGTCTATAACATCTTTGTATTTCTGCGCTTGCGTTGCCTTTTGAATCCACGTCCTATAGTCTTTTATCGCTCCATTAGAATGGACTTGAGTAAAAAAGTGATTGGTTTTTGGTTTTTGATTCTTGAGTTCTACAAGCGTTTTTTTTAGTTGTTCTTTTTCCTGTGTTGTTAGGTTTCTGGCACTAATGAGCAAGATAGGAATTTGAAGATATTCTTCTAATTTTTTTAAAGAAAGGTTGTTATCAGGCAGCAAATCGGCTTTATTGAGTAGTAGCAGAGCAGGATAGCCTAAGTCTAAGACTTGCGATAGCAGAATAAGGGCTCTTTGCAGTTGCGTTGCTTCAGCAATGACAACGACAGCATCTATGTGTGGTTGCTGTTTCAATAAAGCGTTTTCTACTAAATGTTCATCTTTAGAAGTGGGATAAATGCTGTAGGTTCCTGGGAAATCTATCAAAGTGATAGTTTGGTTTTGGTAAGTGAAGGTTCCTTGACTTACTTTAACGGTGACGCCTGGGTAATTAGCGATTTTTCTATTGAGTCCTGTAAGGGCGTTAAACAGGGTGGTTTTACCTGCGTTGGGATTACCGATGAGGGCTATGCGCATGGAGTTGCACTTCAATATTCTGTGCTGTGTGCCAGTCTATAGCGATACGTACTTGATTCAATTGGATATAAAGCGGTCCTTTCCATGGAAAGCGATGTAATAGCTTTACCTCAGCACCTTTAACACATCCCATTTCCACTAACTTCAATGGAACGCTTTCACAAGCTACAATCTGTGCCTGTTGCCCCAAACGCAAATCCTTTAATTGCATGCCTGCAAAATTACAACTTATTTAGAAAAAATCTAAATAACAAACCATAAATGTGCGCAAAATCACATTTTGAAAGGATTAAAAAGATGGTTATCTTTGTAGCAACTTTTTTATGGCAAGGCGAAGACGCATTATTGTAAAAGCACCACAGCAATTGGCACAACGCATAGAAAAAGAACAAGATGCTTTGATGTTAAAAAAACTTATGGCATTGCGGTTGTATGATTTTTTCCCCTCTATGAAAGTAGAGCAGCTGTGTGCTTATTTTCAAATTAACAAATCTTCTCTTTATTCATGGATAGCAGCATGGAACCGTTACGGCTATGAAGGTTTAAAAGATAAACGCAAGAATGCAGGTCGTCCCTGTCGCTTAAATAATAAGTTTTTAATCCAAATACAACACCTGCTTAAACAAAAACCCTGTTGGACTACCGTAGAAATTCAACAACTATTACAGCAACACTTCCATGTTCAACTATCCACAGTGCAACTACGTAGGATATTAAAAAACAAATTAAAAATGCATCTTCACAAACCTTCTATTCCTAAGGAAAAAATAAAAAGTACAGATAAAAGACGATTTGCTTATGCCTTGAAAAGGCAATTTCCTGAAGCGTCAATTGTTTTATTACAACTACAATGGCGTTACAAAACAGGCAACTTTAGACTTTGGTCCTTTTATCCCTTTCTACAACCCCAATGGCTAACCCCTTATTTGACTTTATGGGCTTATGAAATAAAAAGTGAAAAAACTTTTTTGTTATCCGAATCCTTAACAGAAACCCAAATACGGCAAGGGATACAAAAATTAAAAACGCATTTTCCATTCCCTCTTATTGTGCTTAGTGAGAAATGGTCATTACCTCACTTGCAAGAACGATTTTCTCAAGACAACGACTTAACCTTCTTTTTAATAAACCAACGTTGGATGAGAGAAAAATCTTTGGCAATAAAACGAATCAGTAATTTAATGAAGGTACCTCAAAAGGCTATTCAGCTATTAGGATGGTTATTATGGGATTTTGGCGAAAATGTTTTGTGGATTTTAGAAGTTTAGATTAATATTGTGCTATGGAAGCTGTTATTGTCGTTATTTGGATTGTGTTGGGGCATTGGGTTTTTGCCCAAGATACCAAGGTAAGAATTGAATTAGAAGACAAACATTATTTTTTCCAAGAAGATGGCACTTTAGAAATTACTCCTCATCAATCGCATTATTTTAAGAAACTTCGGCTAAAGGATACTTTGTTAAACTTTTTAGAGCAGTACTATGGGAAGGGCGATTTAGTGGTCATAGACCTTTCTGCAGAGGACCGCAGGCGTTGTCAAAAAGCCATGGAAATACTTTATGCTACTTGCGAACCCGAAGACTACATTTGTTTTGTCATTGACCAATTTGAAGTGCTTGGAACCCCTACCATAGAAGGCGATTTGCTCATTGTTACTATTCGGGCTCATGGAGGATTGTTACAAGGGATTGTCAGTCGCACACCTGCCTGCATCTATGGTATTGATACAAAAAAAGATAAAGTTTTGTGGACCCACTGCGTTTTCTCTCCCTTGCCTGTTCATATTCATGAAAAGTATGTCCTATTTGGTAGTGAAGCCTCCTGCGATAACGAAGGCAGTCTATGGATTTGCAATAAAAAAGATGGCAGCATTGTAAAACGTTTGACCTATAATGTTTGTAGTTATAAAGCCAATGGAGACCAATTGCGCATCATAGAAGAAAAACCTTTGTGTAGTGCAAAGTTTTATGCCTTAGAAGTTTCATTGCAAGACTGGAAACTACAAAGTAGAACGCCTACAACCTTAGAAGAGGCTATAGATTTATTGGAAGATGAATGACATGGAAGAACGAAAATGTTTAGCAGATTGGCAGCGAATACAACTGCTTTTAGATAAGATGGCTTATGAGATTTTAGCAGCTTTTGAAACGATTGCCAATTTTGCTGTTATTGGTATTCAACCCAGAGGTGTGGCAGTAGCTAAAGCCCTACATAAGCGATTAGAACAATTTTCCCAAGAAACTTTGGATTTTGGTGTTTTAGATGTTACCTTCCATCGGGATGATATTCACAAAAAAGTATTATTGCCGAATCAAACCCAGATTCACTTTGTTGTGGAAGACCGTCCCATTTTGTTAGTAGACGATGTTTGTTATACAGGGCGGACTGCTCGGGCTGCTTTGGATGCCTTACTCAGCTATGGACGTCCCTCATCCATACATTTTGCTGTCTTAGTCCACCGCATACGTAATCAACAAGTACCTATTCAACCCCAATTTGTAGGATTATGCGTAGATACCATTGCAAACGACTATATTGAACTTCATTGGCAGAATCAACAAGCAACCCTTTATTTAGTCCACCGTTATGAAGCATCTGCTGGGCATTAAACAACTGAGTGATGAAGAAATAGAACAAATTTTTTCCACAGCACAGCAATTTAAGGAAGTATTAAATCGTCCTCGTTTGAAGAAAGTACCTTCTTTGCAAGGGGTTACTATTGCGAATGTTTTTTTTGAGCCTTCTACCAGAACGCGTATTTCGTTTGAGCTAGCAGCGAAGCGGCTTTCAGCCGATGTGGTGAACTTTTCCGCATCAACTTCCAGTGTTCAAAAAGGAGAATCGTTATTGGATACTGTGGAAAATCTCTTAGCCATGCGTGTGGACCTTATTATATTGCGTCATCCCCATGTAGGTGCACCGCATTTTTTAGCTCGGCATGTCAAAGCCTCCATCATCAACGCAGGAGATGGTATCCATGAACATCCAACACAAGCACTTTTAGATGCTTTTTCTTTACTACAGAAATGGGGGAATTTTCAAAATAAAACCGTCGCTATCATTGGAGACATTTACCATAGTAGGGTTGCACGTTCTAATATTTTACTATTAAAGCGTCTTGGAGCCAAAGTACTGCTTTGCGGACCACCAACTCTTATCCCTCCTCCTTTTAAAACATTGGTAGACGGCGTATACTATCGGATTGAAGACATTATTGAGCGTGCAGATGCGTTTAATATTTTACGTATCCAGAAAGAGCGACAAAAAGAGCAGTTCTTTCCTTCTTTACAAGAGTATTATCATTACTTTGGTGTACGTCCTGAGGTCTTACAACAAAATCCTTCATTGATTATCATGCATCCAGGACCTATGAATCGGGGTGTGGAGATTGACAGCAAAGTAGCCGATAGTGAACAAGCTATCATCTTGGAACAAGTAGAAAACGGCGTTGCCGTACGTATGGCAGTACTCTATTTAATAGCGGGAGGTTAATACAAGGTGCCGTTGTTGCCATAGGGGGAGCTGTCGTTAGCGATGGTGCCGTTGCATTCGTCAAAGCGCCAATAGCCAACTAAGCCGGGTTCTGTCCCTGTTAAACGACGACACATGTCTCTTTTGATTTCTGTCTGAGTACGGGCATAATTCCATACTCGGACTTCATCAATCGTTCCAGGGAAATTAGGTTGTCTATAATCTTGCGATTTTCCTATTCTTGAGGCTGCCCAGCCTGTTCGCAGATTTCCCGAAGGAATACTGCGGGAAGCGACTAAGATACCGTTTTGATATAAGCGCAACTGCGTGTTGTCTCGTACCACAGCAAGGTGCACCCATTGGTCTAAAGGAACTGGTGAAGGCGCATCTAAGTTATATTGCACGTTTGCAATGACCACAGAACCTCTTGCACCCCCCGTTGTAGAAGCAATCCCTAAGAAAATTCCCCAGAAATCAGGAGAAATGGTGTTAATAAACACGTACGTCTCTGGTCCATTATTAGGATAGGCATAAAGTTTAACCCAGCCTTCTATGGTTGCATTGCCTGTTAATTGAAGCGCAGAAGAGGGAGGGATTTCTATATAGTTACTAACGCCATCTAACTGCAATGCACAACCTGCTCCTACATTGTTTACTGAACTTTGGGCATAAAGAGTTGCCCACCAAACTAACTCAACAACCACCGAAGCAATAATACAGCTCCTCATAACTTTTTATCGTTTTTTAAGGACAATAAGCCCACCAGTCTACAATAGGGGTGGAACAATTATGTCCAAGTCCCAAGTAGATAACGCCGTTGTAGAAATCACCAATCAAGTTATTTCTATTGCCACCAGGGAATACAGCAATAGGGTTCCATGTGTTTGTGGCGATGTCATAATAATAGAACTGGCTTACGCAGTAACTTGAGTTGGAAGTATGTTCTCCAAAGACATAGATTCTATTGAGCGAAGGGACTTCTATTGCCCATCCGTCATACATTACATGGGGATGAGGAGCCAAGTTGGTCCAGGTATTGGTTGTTAAGTCGTATTTATAGAATTCAGAGAAGTAAGTACCTGCGTTATTGCCTGTGCCCATGTATAGGGCGTTGTTCATATAGGCGATGATGCCTATCCATCGTCCACCCGCAGGATAGTTGGCTATTAGAGACCAGGTATCGGTATTAGGATCGTATCTTAGTACTTCATCCAAATCACCCAAGTTACTTCTTCCACCGAAGATATAGCCGTATTGTCCATCGGAGGTTCCAGGGGCACCGCCCCGAGCAGAAGGCAACGGAGCAACAGCACTCCATGTATCGGTTGTAGGGTCATAAGCATATACATCGGAATAAAATGTAGTCCAATTAGGACCATGTCCCCCACCTACATAAATTTTTCCATTGATTTCAAAAACGAAGGGAAGCGTTCGTGCAACACCAGGGAAATCGGCTTTTCTTGTCCATGTTTGCGTGCAAACGTCGTATTCCCACCAATCCTTAAAAACAGTTCCGCCCCAATCTCCAAAGCCAACATAGATTTTACCATTATAAGCGATTGCGACTTGGTTGTTTCGTGCAGGTAAAGGAGGGGTTGCTAAAGTACTCCATGAGTCTGAAACGCTACAAGTAAAAGCATTACAAGAGGTGTCTGCATTATCACATAAAGAAAGCCATTTAGTTCCGTTCCATACTTCCAAACAATGGGTAGTGACGTTGTAGATAACAAGTCCTTCGGGCACGTTGGTCATCGTGTCGCGCTGTGCTGTGGTCATACGAGGGAGTAAAAAGCCGCGTGTGCTGTCTTCTAAATGTAAAATCGCTTTAGGATGAGGGTTGTTGGTTCCTATCCCTACGTTTTGAGCGCTAACCACTAATGCCCAGCTTCCCATTAGGAGATAAGATAACGTTCTCATGTTTATCCTGAAATTAAATTAATACAAAGTTCCATGATTACTATTGGGGGTGCTGTCGTAAGCGAAGTTCCCTGCGCATTCGTCAAATCGCCAATAACCAATCAAACCGGGTTCGTTGCCTGTTAAGCGACGGCACATGTTTTTGCGGATTTCATTTTGACTTAGAACTCTATTCCAAATTCGTATTTCATCTATTTCACCTACGAAGGGTCTATCTACACCGACGATTTGTCTACCCATTTTTAAGGTAACAGGGGAGCTGGCATTCATACCATTTCCCGTTTGGAGCCCTACGGCGTCTAATATGCCATTGATATAAATGCGGTATTCTCGGGTGGTAGCATCCCAAGTGCCAGCGATATGGTACCATTTTCCAGCTTGCAAAACAGTGTTTCCCGTTAAGCCGGGCTCTGGGGTAATGCCATCAGCAACGGCTATCAGTACTTTATTATTACTTGAAATCCATAAACCATAATGGTCAGTGAATCGGTCCCATGCCCATTTTACTGCTATGGATTGGTGCTGAGCAGAACTATTCAATTGCGGTTTTACCCATGCTTCTATGGTTAAACCGTTATAAGCGGTATTTAATGAAGGCGAATTGGGGACTTCTACATAGGCAATGCCATCAAATTGCAAAGCGCAGCCTGAAGCTGTGTTTGCAATATTACTTTGAGCGTTTAGGCTAAGCCATAATAAGAGTCCCAGAAACGTTTTCATAGCCTCTTAGTATAGGGTTCCATGATTTCCATTTACCGAGCTATCAAAGGCAGTAGTTCCTCGGCATTCGTCAAGGCGCCAATAGCCCGCCAAACCAGGTTCGTTGCCTGTTAGACGACGACACATATCCCTTCGGATTTCGGTTTGGGTTCGGGCATAGTTCCATAATCGTACTTCATCAATCTGCCCTTGGAAATACACTCCTGAGCCCGAAGCAAGCACAACTCTCCCAATGTAAAAGGGGTCTATGCGATTAGGAATAGTAGAAGGGGGAGGATTAACAATGTTTAAGGAAGTAGGTTGTTCTATTCCGTTAATGTACAATCGCATTTGTTGGTTTTCAAGGTTTACGGTACCTGTAACATGTATCCATTGATTTAAGGGAACAACAGTGGTTGTAACGGCATTAATCCCTCCCGGGGGGAGTCCGCTATTGGTTGGGGTGTAGACAGTAAATCGGAGGTTGCCTGCGGAAGTTAAAGCAAAGAAGAAGGTTGCAGCACCTCCTAAGGAAGTATTGTATTTTACAACGATAGGAGCGTAAGGAGAGACATAATTTTCTGGTTTAATCCACGCTTCTATGGTCATTTGTTTTTGTGTGCCAGCGAAGGGTGGATCGGGAATATCGCCGCAGTCTACGTAAGCATTTCCCGGGAAATCCAAAGCACAACCACTTGCAACGTTCTCAATAGGCGTTTGTGCCCAAGATAGCGAAGCCATCACAATAAAAGCCCCTATTATTTGCCGCATGATTATTGTATTTAGTTTTAATAAAGCGTACCATGATTAGCATTTGTTGTAGCGTCGAAAGCAATATTCCCTGAACATTCATCAAGGCGCCAATAGCCAACTAAACCAGGTTCATTACCTGCTAAACGGCGGCACATGGTTTGACGAATCTCTGTCATAGTACGATTATAAGACCATAGACGCACTTCATCCATGATACCTTCTAATTGGTTATCGGCGCCACAACGAGTACCACCTCCTGTTACACGAGCCGCTAAGCAAAACTGGGAAGGAGAATAGACAATGTCCAATGGCGTATTTGTACCAACACTTAAATAGGTGTTTAGTGCAACACCGTTCATATACATTTTTACTCTTCCCAACGTTGTAGACTGAGTCCCATCATAAACTAAAGCAAAGTGATTCCAACTTCCTTTATAATTAGTTAAGTCTGCAGAGACAATTCTTCCTGTGGTGCCCGCAGGAGGGAAAATAGCAAAATCCATTCTGTTGTTTAAAATTCGTAGTTCTATTTGGCGCTCGTCGTTACAATAAGCATAAGTAGAGATGAAAGTATAGAGGGTAGCATTACTGGTTTCAGGAATATAAAACCAGAATTCCAGTGTGAATTGTTTTCCTGGTCCTGCGATGTAATTATCTAAAACATCGCCCATGCAGACATAATCTTGTGGTGTGAATTCAAGGGCACAACCACTGGAGACGTTTTCTATAGGACTTTGCGCCCAAACAAATAAACAAGTTAGCCATAGGGTCCCTATTATCCGTGCCATAGGATTTATTATTGAGGTTTAATAAAGGGTGCCGTGATTAGCATTTGGTGTGGCGTCAAAAGCAATGCTGCCTGTGCACTCATCAAAACGCCAGTAACCAACCAAGCCAGGTTCATTTCCCCTTAAACGACGACACATGTTCGCTCGGATTTCTTCAGGCGTTAAAGCACGATTCCAAATACGAACTTCGTCTATCTGACCGTCAAAATATTCTGAAGCATAAGCCCATCCAATTCGTAGAGGACGATTAGCATAGTAAATATTGCCTGGCGACTTATGCGTCTTAGAAGCAACTTCAATACCATTGAGATAAAGCCTTAAAGTAGTACCATCAAAAGTTCCACAAACGTGATACCATTCATTTAAATCTAAAGTAGTATATGGAACTCCTACATAATCATAACAGCAAGAATATCCTCCCGAGTTTGTCGTAATACCAATATATAATATAGGTAGCGACGAAGGTCCAAAAGACAGCAAGTAGGAGATATAACTACTCCAATCATTAACCCCTTTTGCTAAGATTTTTCTGTAGACTGATGGATAATTGTTGATTTTTATCCAACACTCTATACTGATTTGGTTAGGACTTAAACTGGGGTCATCAGCAACTTCTATATAATCATCAATCCCATCAAATTGTAAAGCGCAACCACTTGCGACGTCTCCTACAGGACTTTGGGCAAAGAGAAAAACCACTGAAACCAGTATGATATACAAGACTTTCATAGTGCAATAGTATTATAGTTTAACAAAAGGACGTAGCAGAACTTTGTTTCCTGAAGAGGTAAGGATTTCTAAATAATAGGTTCCTGCATTAAGGTGTTGCAAGGGTACTTGAAGGATACCACCATTGGAAGAAAGTGAATAAAGATTTTCCCAAACTTTCCCACCAACAATATTCCATATTCGGACCAATAGTGTTTTTTCTGTAGGCAGATAATAAGCAATTTGTAAATAATCTTTTGCAGGATTAGGATAGAATAGAATGGTTGGTTCACTGTTTTTAATGTAAACTACAGAAGAATAAAGAATTGTTCCATCCCACTTTACTACACGGAGTTGATAATAGGTGGCTACTTCGGCGCGATCTTTATAGTAATAACTTTTTTGTTCTGGTGCTGCGGGAATTTGTATAATAGGCACTAAGGTTTTTGGTGATTCTCCTCGTAGTAGTTCAAAATAACGGACTTCTTGGGGAGAATCTATTTCCCATTGTAACCAGTTATAGTCCCCTATACGGTAGCCTTCAAATCGGGTGAGAGTTGCTAATAGAGTGGCATCTTTAGCTCCTAAAATGAATTCTTGTCGTAGTCCTAAGGGGGTTGTGATGCGGATGTTGTCTATAGCAACGGATGGGTCTTGCCCAATTCCGTCGTTGTTATTCACCCAGCGGAAGGCAAACTGAAAAGCGCTGTTGTTGTTAGCAACTGCAGGTAGGTTCACTGTACGAGATACCCATGCATGGTTTGGAGGATTACTTACGCATTGCGTTGTTTTAGGAGGGTCATCTAAGAGTTGCCAAGCGGTTCCGTCAAAATATTCCACTATAGCGTTATCGTTTGTTCCATCGCCATTTTCAATGTATTCAAAGTAGAGCGTTAAATTGCTTCTTCCTGTTAAGTCCACAGTTGGGGAGATTAAACGCCGATTGGAAGCGACATCGCTGAAGGGTCCTCCTGCATTATAAGCAGCGCCTGTATTAAAGAACCCGTAGGCTGTCGGATAAGCGATGAACACACTACGGTTTCTATTAGGATTGTTATTGCAAGATTCTGAGCAAGGGGAGGTATCAAACTCATCGGAGCCGTAATACCATAGGTTTGGGTCTGAGCCGCTACCTAAGTCTTGCTCTATCCATGTTCCGTTTAGGGTGGTGAATCCTGTACCTACAGGTTGTCCATCGGGGCAGGTGCTGCCTGTGTTGAAGCCGAAGTCTTCTTGCCATAGGGTGGTTGCACCGCCGAAGGTACCTACCGTAATGCTTTTAGTTGTGACGGTATCATTGTTCCCTGCGATAGCAAGCCATGCTATGCAAGCCGTATCGGCATTGGTTGGGCGCTGGTAAAGCACCAAAGCGGTTTCATTGTTCGGGTTGACATAAGGGTTACCACCATAGAAGTATTGTGCATCATAGGTAAAGGGACCGCTACTTACGGAAGCGATAAAAACACCGAAATAGCGGTCGTTTGAACCTAAACCAGCAATGTCGCAAATCGCGTTAGGTTGTTTCGTTACACCGTAGATGTGAACACCTTCAGGATTGCCCGTTACATTAAAAACTCTTAGCGAGTCTTGTAAAGAGCCATTGATGTTAAGGGCTAAGGTAAGTTGGTCTGTTGTGCTCCATCCGCCTGTAGGATACAAATAGGTACTGGTATCTCCAATAGGTGCGCCAGAAACAACCCACTGTGGCTGTGCAAAAGCACTAATACTCCCTATAATGCCCACTGCTATTAACCAAACCATCGCTACTCCCCACTTTACCCATGGCAAATTTATAAGAAAAATCATTAACGCGCAACTAAGCTCCTTATTGGCTTAGGTTTACAAAATCTTATTTTTGTTAGTTACGTCGTGATGTTTTAGAAAAACAATTATTTAGTTATTTTTGTAAAGGCAACCTATGGAAGTGGATACTTTGTTTTTACGAATATTAGACCTCTTCTTTTTAATCTTTCATACAGCCTTAATGTTTTTTAATATGTTAGGATGGATATTTCGTCGTTTATGGAAATGGCACTTATTCACTTTGACATTAACTTTGTTTTCTTGGTTCGTATTAGGATATTGGTATGGATGGGGCTATTGTTTTTGTACGGATTGGCATTGGCAAGTAAAACGTCTTTTAGGAGAGAGTAATTTACCTAATTCTTATATTGTTTATCTCTTTCATGCATGGCTAAATATAGACTTATCTACTGAAGTAGCGAATAGTATTGCTATTGGTGGATTATTGTTAGGCTGTATAGGAGCTTTTTGGCGAATATATATTTATACTTTTCGGTAAAAAAATCCTTTTGTTTGGACGTAATTTGTTTCTATTCGGTGATTAATAAAGATTAAAGTGTTGTAATTTCGTAGGCATGAGATGGCTAATACTAATTGGAGCGGCATTAGTGAATACTACTTTATGGGCAAATGATTGCAGCAATCCCTTTATTATTAGCAGCTTTCCTTATAGCTATTCAGGGACTTCTTGCGGTGCGGGTAATGACTTTCCCGAACCTATCTGCCAACAAACAGGATGGGGTGCTTCAGAAGACATCGTTTTTCAAGTAGACTTCATAGAAGGAGCAACCTATATTATTAATGCATCGGTGGGTTCTGGTAACTTAGGAGTGTTTATCTATAACGTATGCAATCCTGCCGACGCCTGCCAAACTTCTATTACTGTCGTGGGAAGTACTTTAACCAACTACTGCTATACGGCATCGGTGACAGGAACGCACTATATTGTCATAGACCGTGACGTAACAGGCTGTTCTTCTGTATCCTTTAGCATTGATATAGATGTTACACCGCCCACGGAATATTCCATGTTTAATGGCACTATCAATGCTTGTAGCGGTACGCTTTTTGACCCCAGAGGTAGATGTGATTACGAAAACAACGAGCTTTCTAGAACCCTTTTATGTCCCTCCGTTGCTGGACAATGTGTGCAATTAGACTTCGTTAACTTTAATACAGAAAGTGGCTTTGATGAATTAGCCGTTTATGAAAGCGATGCAACAGGATGCACTCGGGGTTTGATAAATACCTATAGCGGAAACTTAGGTGCTTTCTCCGTGCAAGCAACAGGAACAATTGGAAACTGCCTATATCTAGAATTTACTTCCGATGGCAGTATAACAGCACCAGGGTTTGAAGCCAATATCTCTTGTGTTCCTTGTTCCAGCGGACCTTTAACAGGTAACAGCGTAAACATGCAAAACGGAAGATGGATAGTCAATTGCGGAAGCAGTGCAAACTTCTATGATTCAGGAGGACCAGGAGCTGACTACGCTAATAGTGAAGATTATACCTTAGTGATTTGCCCTAATACGCCAGGGCAATATGTTCAAGTTACTTTTAATAGTTTTAACGTTGAAAATAACTTTGATTTCCTTTATATTTACAATGGTAGCGGTGGCAGTTGCGGCACTTGCTTAGGAAGCTATACAGGAACGAACTCTCCTGGAACCATTACTTCTTATGCTTCCGATGGCTGTTTAACCTTTCGTTTCACTAGCGATGGCAGTGTCACTGCTCCAGGCTGGAGCGCAACCGTAACATGTGTCTCTACACCAGGACCAGAACCTGTTAATGATGGTTACCTCTGCAGTGACCCTTATTGTGCCACGATAACAGCACCTTATACCTTTCAAGCACAAAACTCCGCTTGTGGAAGTAGCTTTGAATTTCCTGCTTGTACAGGCTGTGGTGCGTTTAACTACGCCGATGCCCCTTATTTCATCGTCTTTACTATTGCAACAGGAGGAACATTAGTATTTGACATCACACCTAATCCTAATGTAGATATTGACTTCGCCCTATGGCGTATACCCAGTAATTATGATTGCAGTGATTTAGGTCCTCCTATTCGGGCTTCGTGGGATTTACCTCCCTCTTATACTATTGGACTTAGTACCACAGAAACCGACCTTTGTGAATGTGCCAGCGGAAATGGCTACGTTGCTGCTGTAAACGTCTCCGCAGGAGAATCCTATCTGCTTCTAATAGATGACTTTGCTGGTGTAACCAATAACCCTCAAAACATTACTGTGGACTTTTCTGGCTCAACAGCAACCTTTGGCTCTACCCCTTCAGAGTGTCCAACCCCTCTGCCTATCGCTCTATTAGCCGACGTTGCTGAAGAAGAACAAGGTAATAAAATCCGTTGGGGTATTCTCCTCGGTGAATATGAACAACAACCCCATCAAATGCGTATCGTCTTGGTTCAAGACCCCGAAGGTATAAAAGAAGAAATCCTCTATGAACAATCCCTATATACTACGACTCACGGCACTTTCCTTCATCCTACACAATTACCCGGTAACTACACCTACCGCCTTGAACTCTTTAATCGCTCCTTAGGAGAGCTCATGGGAAGCAAACTCCTTACCCTACGCCGAGGAAATAAAACCCCATGGTATCTTCACTTTAACCCAACAAAACGCACCCTAACCCTAAATGCCCCTTCCAACATCACCCGTGTAGAACTCATAGACATGGTAGGTAGAATTGTATATTTCTGGGAAAATGTTGAACAACAGCGAACGACCTTAAACATTCCTAAAACCATCTCTGCGGGCATGTATAGCGTTAACGTCTACGCAGAAGATTATAGTAGATTTACGAAAAAAGTAGCAATCCGTTAAAACAAAAAAATGAACTGGCTTCTTTGAAATACCCCTCTACACCCTCTTTTAAAAGTTATTTAACCTTCTTCTGGTATCAACCTTCCATTTATCAGCAAATAAGTTCTATTTGTTAAAGGACAAACGGCTTTTGTACTAGATTGCCATTGTAGGGGTCTACCTGCGTGGCTAACCCATCCTACTTGTTTTGCAGGGTTTCCTACTACTAAAGCAAAAGGTAAAACGTTCTTTGTAACTACCGCACCTGCACCAACAAACGCATAAGCCCCAATACGAACTCCACAAACAATTGTTGCATTCGCCCCCAAGGTCGCTCCCCGCTCTATGTAAGTCGTTAAAAAATTATGCTTTTGCTCAATAAACGCCCTTGGATATTTTACATTGGTAAATACTACCGAAGGACCCACAAACACCTCATCCTCTATAATCACCCCTTCATAAATAGAAACGTTGTTTTGAACCTTTACCTTATTGCCTATTTTAACTCTTCTTCCAATAAAAACATTTTGTCCTATGATGCAATATTCTCCGATACTAACTTCAGGCATTACATGACAAAAATGCCAAATTTTTGTTCCTCGCCCTATGGACACGCCTTCTTCAACAATAGAAGTAGGATGGATGAAAAACTCATTGGAAGAACTTTTGCACATGTTCAATAACGTAATCTTGTTGTTCGCGAGTCAACTCTGGATAAATGGGCAAAGAAAGTACTTGTGTTGCTAATTGTTCACTTACGGGCAAACCTTTTTCTGGAATAGTACAATCAGAAAAAGCTTTATGTAAATGAAGGGGTTTGGGATAATAAATCATAGAAGGGATGCCATGTTGCTGTAAATAGGCTTTTAGCTCATCCCGTTGTCCATTCAACACTTTCAATGTGTATTGGTGGTAAATATGGGAAGCATAAGGGGCTTTATAAGGAGTTTGTAGGGCAGAAATCGTAGCGAAATGTTGGTTATAGCGTTGAGCAAGTTGGGCTCTTTGTTCATTAAATCGGTCTAAATGCGGTAATTTAGCATTTAATATCGCTGCTTGGATGCTATCTAAGCGGGAATTTACTCCGATGGCTTCATAACTATAACGTTGGTTTTGACCATGATTTGCCAACATGCGGATTTTATCGGCAAGGTTTTTGTCTTTTGTAAAGACTGCACCGCCATCGCCCATAGCACCAAGATTCTTAGAAGGATAAAAAGAAGTTGTACCGATGGTTCCCATGGTTCCTGCGTAAACCCATGAGCCGTCAGAAAAAAAGTATTTTGCGCCTAAGGCTTGTGCAGCATCCTCTATAACATACAAATCATGCTGTTTAGCAATCTCTAAAATCGCTTCCATGTCGGCACATTGTCCAAAAAGATGTACAACAATAATTGCCCAAGTTCGCTCCGTAATATTCTCCCTCAAACTTTGAACATCCATGTTAAAAGTGCGTTCATCTATATCTACAAAGCGGACCGACAATCCTAAGAGCTTAATCACTTCAGCAGTTGCTACGAAAGTGAAAGGTACGGTAATTACCTCAGCATCTTTTGGTGGGTTTAGTGCCATAAGAGCTAAGAGCAAAGCATCGGTTCCATTACCGCAAGTAATCACTTCAGCACCTAAATAATCCTTTAACGCCGCTTCAAAGTCTTTAACGGCTTTTCCTTTGATGTATTGCCCAGAAGCCATAACTTCTAAAACGGCAGCATCTATGCTTTGTTGCAAAGCCTTATACTGCGCTACAACATCCACCATAGACAACTTCATAGGCTCCAATATTGCATTTTTTTGATTTTGCCTCGGAATACGCCTTTGATGTCTACAAACAGCGTTGGTCCGTTTGCCCATTTTAAAAAGTCCTCTTCTTGCCAACGCAAAAACTCCTCATGAATAACGGCTAAAATAATGGCATCGTAAGGTCCTTGAGGTTTTTCTATAAGTTCAATACCATATTCCTGAAAGACTTCTTCCTTTTCTGCACGAGGGTCGTACACATCTACCTCCATCATAAAGTCCTTTAATTCTCGTATCATGTCTACTACCTTAGAGTTTCGTATATCGCTTACGTTTTCTTTAAAAGTAATTCCTAAGACCAAAGCACGAGAACCACGAATGGTTTTATTCAATTGAATTAACTTTCTTATGATTTGCTGTCCTATATAAAACCCCATTTGGTCGTTAATGCGTCTACCTGCTAAAATCACTTGGGAGTGGTATCCCAGTTCGTTGGCTTTGTAAGTCAAATAATAGGGGTCTACACCAATACAATGGCCACCTACTAAGCCTGGCATGTAATAATGAAAGTTCCATTTTGTTGCTGCAGCGTCTAAAACGTCGTAAGTGTTAATGTTCATCAGATTAAAAATGATAGAGAGCTCATTCATCAAGGCGATATTTAAGTCCCTTTGCGTGTTTTCTATGACTTTAGCTGCCTCCGCAACCTTAATACTGGGCGCTTTGTGCAATCCCGCTTTCACCACTAAAGCATAAACTTTTTCAATCTCTTCTAAAGCTTCTTGGTCACAAGCAGAGATAACTTTGACAGTAGTTTCTAAAGTATGTTCGGGGTCACCAGGATTGGTTCGTTCTGGAGAATAGCCAACTTTAAAATCTTTTCCGCAAAGCATCCCTGTTTCTTTTTCTAAAATCGGAATACAAATCTCTTCGGTACAGCCAGGATAGACCGTAGACTCATAAACAACATAATCACCTTTTTTTAAGACTTTTGTAAGGGTGTACGTAG
>WFXK01000069.1 GCA_015490695.1 Bacteroidota bacterium
AAATAGAAGACAGCACTAAATACATCCCATTTCAGCGAATAAGGAGATTGCTGATAGTAAAAAAGATAAATCGCTTTGGGTTTAGGCCATTTGTCTTTAAGATAACCTTCTTCTATGAAAGCGCTGTGAGGGATACTAAAAAAGTTTTCTTCTTGAAAGCCATAAAGGATAACTACTTGATTTTTTAATTGCTCTTTTTGGATGCTTAATAGGCTGGCAGGTAGTAGTCGGTAGTCCCACCCCCAAAGTTGTTTGAAGAGAATATCTAAAACATAGCGGAGGCGTTTAGAAAGGGTGATAGAAAAGATATAACAAGGGGAAATCATGTGTTAAAGAACTCCTGTAGTTGTTCGGTTTCCCAGGTCGTTAGCACTTGTTCTGTAGTGATGCCTGCGCGTTGTAGTACAGGGATAGCGGTTTTCAAATAGTCAAAGTCTTCTATGTGGTGGGCATCGGCAGAAAGCACGATAGGAACCCCTGCTTCCGCTACCTTAGATAAATAACGCGCATCTAAATCCATACGATAAGGGTTGGCATTGAACTCTATGGCAACTTGGTTTTCCTGACAGGTCTCTATAATAGCGTCAACAGCTATAGGATAACCTTTTCTGCGCAACAACAACCTGCCTGTTGGGTGGCCTAAAATCTTTGTATAGGGGGAGCGAATAGCGTTTAACAGACGACGGGTTGCCGTGGCTTCATCCATCTGCAATCCTGAATGGATAGAAGCAATCACGAAATCAAAATGCTGTAAAGTAACTTCATCGTAATCCAAGGCACCATCTTTTAAAATATCCGATTCAATACCTTTGAAAAGGGTAATAGCATAGCGGGTTTGTAAATCCTCTATTTCTTTCCATTGTTGTAGCAGGGTTTCTTTTTTCAAACCATTAGCGTAGTAAGCAGATTGGCTGTGGTCTGAGATACCCAAATAGTGCCATCGTTGCCTCTCGGCAAATTGCACTAAGGTTTCTATTGAGTGCCAGCCGTCACTATAGTGAGAATGCACGTGTAGACTTCCTTTAAGGTCTTCGTAGCGGATTAACTGCTGCCACCGAGGAAGTACCTTTTCGTAAACATCCCACAAATAAGGCGGTAGTGATTGAACCGCTTCATAAGCCACCCCCTTAGGAAGAGCAATAGCTAAAAACGTTTTTTCAAATGCTTCCTGACTCGTAATCACAATACGAACTTTTTGAAGCTCTTCCGTTTCTCCTTCTATGATGTTTTCTTGTAGCGTAGAACGATAGAAAAGTGGTTGTAGTAGCGTATATAATTTTTCTTTTTCGTCACAACCTACTAAAACTTCAAGCGGATGAACAATGTTTTTGTGCTTCAATAAATCTCCAATAGGCTGTATTTGAGTAGTTATAGAAGCAATAGTCGTTTTAAGTGTTTCAAAAAATTGTTTAGCGTGGTGCAATAACCATTTAGAACGATTTTCCAAATAGTTTTGTAGTTGTGTTATGGTCTGTTGAAGGGCTTTAGGACCTATACCTTTAATTTTTATAGGGGTGTTTTGTAGTTTATAAAGCAGTTCTTCGGGAGTTTGGGCGTTCGTATGTTGTAGTAATTTATGTAGTCGTTTTGCGGGAATGGTGTTAGAAAATAGTAGGTGAAGAATTTCCTTAGGAATATTCTTTTGCAGCTGATACCACCGACTTGCTTCTGGATTATTCAAAAGGTGTTGAATTTCCTTAGCAATGGCGTTCCCAATACCGGGGACTTCAAGCAAATTTTCTGGGATTTCACCTTGACGTTTCAAATTTTCTGCTGCTCGCTTAAAAGCGTTGATTTTTTGTTGGTCTTCACCGTGTAAGGCTAAAAGTAAAGCTGTTTGCTGTAAACACTTCACAACAAAACGATGGGGATTCATCGCACTTCAAAACTGGTGCTTCCAATTAAATAGCCTTCACAATAAACGGATACTCTGTAAATACCTTTGGGAAAACCCATGTCGGGTGTAGGTTTAAAAAGGGCACAAACCGTTTGGGTTGTTCTATCGTAGTTAATAGTGCGTTTCAAAGTATAGACCTCTTCTTTGTCGTTATAGGTAAAGTAGCCACTTCCTTTTTCAAAATCTTTATAGACAGTGCCATCAGGTCCTTCTATGACAATAAAAAGGTCTTTTTTTCCCAGTTTTGCTGCGGGATTTTCTAAGATATTAAAACAGATTTTCAGTCCTGAGCGACGTATTAAGCGGGCTTTAAAGGGTTGCGTGCGAACTTCTTTTCCACTCCTTTTAAAAGTAGCAACGGAAAAATCAGCGGCTTTTAATACCGCGGCTGCTTTTAATTGCGTTTCATACAAAGTGACTTTTTGTTCTAATTCAAATGTTTGAGTGTCTTTCTTGGCTAAAATCTGCTCTAATTGTTTTTTCTCTTCTTTTAGACGGATGTTTTCTTCTTTAAGTTGAGCTAATTCTTTTTGGTATTTTTCTAAGTAATACTGCATTTGTTCCAGACGGAATTTATATT
>WFXK01000070.1 GCA_015490695.1 Bacteroidota bacterium
AGATGTGTATAAGAGACAGGAATGAACAATGTCCTGAAAATGAATGTTAATCGTTGTTTTTACATCGTATCCATCCTTGGGAGGTTGTGAATCTAAATCTGCTAAAGGGATTTCTAAGTTTCCTACACGTTCTACCAATTGCCAACCATCTATCCCCCGCAGATAACGATGAAAGCTGTATTCTATGCCTCTTAGCGGTAAAGTATCGTTTTTTAAGATGCCTAAGGTGATTCGGGCTAAGTTGCCATAAGGATAAAAACGTTTATTGTGGATTTTTTCTAAAATCAATCCTCCTTTATAACGTCCGCGATGAAGAACAGGAAACGTTTTTAATTGTTTAATGGCTCGTATATCAAAAGTCTCTTTGTAGGGAAATAGATAAATAAAGGGTTTTTGTTCTTTTCTGGCTTTTTGGATGCGTTGATAAAAAAAGTTTGGAGTATAGCGCGGGTCTTTTTGGAATTGTTGACTTAAATGTGCTAAGGCTTTACAAAGGGCTTTGATGGAGTCTTCTAAGTTAGGGTAGTCGTGTTCATCCAGTACTGTGGGGTCAAAACCGATACGATAAAAAGGGATGGTTGTGGCTAAGATTTCATTATGGGTGCTTAGGATGCTACCCCTTGTGGCTCTGAGCCGTTTCATATAAACCCTTGGATGCTTTCTATATTGCAACCATCGTTGTCGTTGAAACCATTGTAGTTGCACAATGCGGGCGAAGATGAGCGTAGCAAACAATGCAAATAGCAAATAAATAGCGATAGCCCGTTTTACTAATCTACTTTGCATGGGGCGGTAAAGCCACTTTTAAACGATAAGGTGGTTTTTGTAGCGATTTTAACCCTAATAGCCGAACCCGTCGCTGTATCCGAGAAAGCCGCTTCTCCTTGCTAATCGCGGCACTATAGGTTAAATACAAGGTCTTTTGTTCATAAAGGGCTTGTTTCAAGCGCTGTACTAAAAGCGCCTTTTTTTGCGTCCGATAAGCATTCCAAATATAGTACAAACCCATAAGGGTCAATAGAAAAAGAAGTCCTAATTGCTTTCTTAAAAATTGTAATAGCCATGGACGCTGTAAATGTTCTTTTATTCGCTTTACCATCGTTGTGCTGCTCTTAATCGGGCACTACGACTCTGAGGATTTTGACGGATTTCCTCCTCTGAAGGCATAATCGGCTTTTTTGTCAAACGCTTTAACGGCAATATCGGATTACCATAAAAGTCTTTTTTTACAATGCCATCAAAGCTACCTGTTGCAAAAAAACGTTTGATAAGGCGGTCCTCTAAGGAATGATAAGCAATCATTACAATTCTTCCTCCTGGTTTTAAGTATTGAACACTGAGCAAAAGCAGCTGTTTTAAGTTTTCCAGTTCTTGATTTACGGCAATACGCAGTGCTTGGTAGATTTGACTTAAAAGTCGTTTTTTGTTTCGTTGGGGTAATAACGGCGCTATAGCATTTAGTAAATCTTGTGTAGTTTCTAAGGGGCGATGGGTACGATAAGCTACAATGGCTTTAGCAAACCGATAAGCATTAGGAACTTCACCATAAGTTTTCAGTAACCGAGCTAATTTGGGGGCTTTTAATTGATTTAATAATTGTTTTGCGGTTAGGGCGTTGTGATAGTAATCCATTCGCATGTCTAAGGGAGCGGATGGGATTTGATGGGAGAAGCCCCGCTCAGCCGTTTTTAATTGATGAAGCGAAACGCCTAAATCGGCTAAGATACCATCTACCTTTTTTATATTTAAAGCTTGTAACGCTTTTGGGATGTGGATGAAATTCCATGGGAAGAAGTGGAAGCGATGGTCATCAGGGAGGTTTGCAGCAGCATCAGGGTCCATGTCAAAGGCAATCAGTTTCCCTTTTTCACTAAGGCGTTCTAAGATGGCTCTACTGTGTCCACCGCCACCAAAGGTGGCATCTATATAAACCCCATCAGGTTGGATATTTAACCAAGTAATACTTTCCTCAAGTAGCACAGGTTTATGATAAAGCAGGGTTTTCATGGCTCATGACTTTTTGAGAGAGTTCATTGAAGCGGTCAGCGTGTTTTTTTAACCATTGTTCATAAAGTGCGGTATTCCAGATTTCTATTCTATTGCCCATACCAATGAGGGTGATTTCTTTTTCTATTTGGGCGTACGCTTTTAGCCGTTTAGGAATAAGGAGTCTTCGCTGGTTATCTAAGGTTAATGCCGTAGCCCCGCTTTGAAATAACCGAGCAAAGGTTCTTTGCTCTTCATTATAAGGACTTTTTTCGTGAATGCGTTTTAAGGTTTCTATCCATAGGGTTTGAGGATAGAGGTTTAAGCATTGTTCCCACCCGCGGGCAATCACAAATTCTTTTCGCATAGTTGTAGGAAGCTGATTTAAAAGACCAGGAGGGAAAGGGAAGCGCCCTTGACTATCTACTTTACAGGGATATTCCCCAAATAGCGGGTTGGGAAGCATGCCACAAAGATACCATAATCTCCCATTTTCTCCCTAAAAATTCCATTTTAAACAATTATCCACATACTGCTGTGAAAAATAAAAGGTTAAACACCGCTGATAACCAGCGTGTTCAAAAACTTTCCACCTCAAAATAAGGATAGAGACTGCTTAGAAAAAATAAAATGGGGAAAGTGTTGCTATTGTTTTTGCTGTTCTAAAAGAAAGGCTTTTACCTCTTCAGCGTGAACAGCAGGATTTACCTTAGTAAATACTTTTACAATTTCCCCTTCTGGATTGATAATAAAAGTGATTCTTTGAGCAAAACCTAAGGGACTTAATACGCCGTACTGTTTACAAACTTGTTTTGCGGTATCGGCTAATAAAGTAAAGGGTAGGCGATATTTTTCTTTGAATTGTTTATGGGAGCGGGGATTGTCGGTGCTGATGCCTAAGATAACTGCTTGAAGTTCTTGAAAGTCTTTATAATAGTCTCTGAAGTTGCAGGCTTCTTTAGTGCAGCCTGGGGTCATGTCCTTAGGGTAGAAATAGAGTACAACCCATTTACCTTGGTAATCTTTTAGACGATGGAGTTTCCCTTCGTGGTCTGTTAGAACGAAATCAGGCGCTTTTGTGCCCTCTTTTAACGGCGTCTGCGCTTGTAAAAACGACAATAAGTGACTTAACATAAATACAAAAATCGCAATTTTGAGGCGAAAATAGTTTTGGATACAAAAAATTTCCTTACGCATTTTATTTTTGAATTAAGGATTCACATTGCATGGTTTCAGGAATAGGGATGCCCATGAGTTCTAAAATGGTTGGGGCGATGTTGCCTAAGACACCTTTTTTTAAAGAATAGTGTGTTGCTTCGGCAGTCACAATAATGAAAGGAACTTCTGCCAAAGTGTGCGCAGTGTGAGGCTTACCCTCTTCATCATACATTTTATCGGCATTACCATGGTCTGCTGTGATGATACAAGTATAACCTAAATCTAATGCTTTGGCTATTAAGCGACGATTACATTGGTCTACGGCTTCACAGGCTTTCACTGCCGCTTCAAATACCCCTGTATGCCCTACCATATCAGGATTCGCATAATTTAAACAAATAAAATCAGGGGCATGTTTCTCAATAAAACGAATCGCTTGGTCGGTTACCTCAAAAGCACTCATCTCAGGTTTAAGGTCGTAAGTGGCGACTTTGGGAGAAGGTACTAAAATACGCGATTCTTTTTCAAAAGGCTCTTCTCTGCCACCATTGAAAAAATAGGTTACATGGGCATACTTTTCCGTCTCGGCAATTCGTAACTGCGTTAATCCGTTCTGAGCAAGAACCTCTCCAAGCGGAAGGTCTACAGTAAACTTTTCAAACAGCACAGGAATAGCAGTAAAATCGTCATCGTAATTGGTTAATGTGACGAAAAACAAAGGCAAAGGTTGGGTGTTTTGTTCTTCAAAAGGTTCAAGTGTAAGCATTCTTGTTAGTTGTCGGGCTCTATCGGCGCGGAAGTTAAAAAAGAGTACGGCATCGTTGGGAGCAATGCAAGCTTTATAAACAACACTGGGTTTTAAAAACTCGTCTGTAATACCTTGTTGGTATTGAGATTCAATAGCATCCCTCCAGTTTTCATAATAAGTACCTTGATTATGGACTAACAAATGGTAAGCTTTTGCGGTTCTATCCCATCGTTTGTCTCTGTCCATAGCATAGTAGCGGCCAATAATAGTGGCAATAGTCCCCAATTGAAGCTGATTTAAATAGGTTTGCAATTGTTCTAAATAGTTCAAAGCACTTTTGGGACTGGTGTCTCTGCCGTCTGTGAAAGCATGAATATAGACTTTATTAGGGATTTCAGCTGCTTTAAGATGTTTTAAAAGTCCTTTTAAGTGTAAGAAGTCGCTATGGACGCCTCCGTCTGAAACTAAACCGATTAAATGGAGGTTTTTATCGGGGTTTTCTTTTAAGTAGTGAATCAATTGTTCAAATACTGCGTTTTTAAAGGGGGTTTGTTGCAGGGCTTTACGGATTCTGATGATGTCTTGGTCTACGATTCTTCCTGCGCCGATGTTCAGATGTCCTACTTCAGAATTTCCCATTTGTTGTGGGGGGAGGCCAACAGCTTCGCCATGAGCCTTAAGACGAGTATGCGGGAAATTTTTCCATAAATTATCAAAGAATGGGGTTTGTGCTTGGGCAATCGCACTCACCTCAGGACGCTCACTTAACCCCCAACCGTCTAAGATAACTAATAAAACCTTTGAAAGTGGCACAATGCAAAAGTAATGCGAAGCAAACAGCTTTGCAAATTATAAAAATCCACGATAGCCTGCATAAAACAAAGGTAAATATTGTTTCCTGTAAGCCCGTATCCAACGTCCATGAGCATCTTTTAAAAATAAAATTGGACGACTTTTAATAAACTGCTCAAAAGAATGCGGTTTACCCTTAAAGTGTCCCTTCCCCTTAGCCCACTGATGATGCTTTAAATACTTTTGATAAAGTTTATCTAAGAACTCTGTATTGTATCGGGTTGGTATAAAAACAGAATCTTGCCGATTGGTTGTACATAAAAACTGAAGATGGTATCGTTTAATCCAGCGGTTTTGTACTACGCAAGCGTAATCATAAGGTTTTTGGCAGCGGGCATACATAGAAGTAAAAAACACATAGTCACTCGCTTTCAAAGTAGTATCTTGGAACTGTAAACGTTGCCATGGATAAGCATAGACCAAAACAGCGCCATCGGATTGTAAACGATAAAAAGCGTGCATACATAGAAATTGTTTTTTAGAGGCGCTATCAATACTAAGCGGTTGTGGAAAGAATTGTTTGCTAATGAGTTCTGCTTCTGAGGCGATAGCACAGCTGTCTTTAGAAGTATAGAAGTTTCTTCCAATTTCTTTTAAGTAGTTTTTAGGTTGCCATTGAATATCGTAAAGGGTTCGTTTCAGCACGTAAGGGCCTGCAACGGGGTTTATTGCTAAATCGCCAATTAAGTAGGTTTTATCTACGATAAAGACTTTTGCGCTGTCAAAGGGCTCTACTTGGATGAGGTTTTTACTGCTAAAGCGCACAATAGTATCTTGAATCATTTTTTTCCAACCGATGAGGGAGGGGCTGCTGCAACGTAAGAGGAAACGAAGGGTGTCTTGATAAAGAATCATACGTAGTAGGTGTTGATACCATAAGCAATTTCCTTTTTGTTCTATGAGCATTACGTAGTATTGGGCGTTTTTAAATTTGCCTGAAGTGAGTTTGCCTCTTTTGTATAGGGTTAGTTGCAGGTGTAGGGAGTCTTCTCCGAAAGGTACTTTTTTTTGTTCTTGGAAGAGGATTTGCGGGCGTGGGTACAGGAGGTAGGCGCTCCAGCCCCGTTCATTAACGCTTTGAGCGTGGATGATGAGCTGTTCTCCTTTGATTTCAGGTAAGAAATACGTTGGTGTGGTGTCGGTTTTTGTGGTTTCGGGCAAGTAGATTTCTACGACGGCAGTATCTTTGGAGGTTGGTGGAGGAGGTGGTTGTTGCTCTTTTTGTTCTTTGTTGGTAGCGCATCCCCCCAAAACCAACGCACCGATAATAAAATAAAGATACTTCATAAGTACGTGAGGCAAATATAGTTTTAGCGCTGGAATTCCAAAGGCATAGCACTGGGTTTGTTCCAGCGTCCGTTGAAAAGCGTCCATTGCCCATTTACCATCACAGCAGCCACAGCACCCTGTAAAGCCGTTTTGAAAGGTGTCCATCCGCATCGGTAATAAAGGGCTACTTTCCTTGGATGCGTCCCCTGCATAGGATTTATAAGCACTAAGTCAGCAAAGTAACCCTCTTTAATAAATCCTCGTTTAGCAATTTGGAAGCGCTTAGCAGGAAAATGGGCAATTTTTTCCACTAATTGCGTTAAAGAAAGGCGTTGTTGTCTTAGCACAGCATCTAAAAGCAGAGGTAAAAAAAAGCGGATAGAAGGCATGCCCGAAGGTGCTTGATAATAAGGTTGTTGCTTTTCACTCCATAAATGCGGTGCATGGTCCGTTGAGATAATAGATAAAACATCTTTTTGTAGCGCTTTCCACAAAGCCTGACGGTCTTCACGACCCTTAATCGCAGGATTGACTTTAATAAAGTTGCCATAAGTCTGGTAATGGGAAGCATCAAAAAACAAGTGGGGGATGCAAGCTTCAGCAGTAATCCATGGCGCTTCCTTGCAATGTTTTTCAAGGTAATGACACTCTTCTTTGGTAGTAATGTGTAAAATATGTAAAGGGGTTTTATAAGTTTTAGCTAAGGAGACGGCTTTTTCTGTTGCTATCAAGCAGGCGGTTCTGTCTCGGATTTCAGGATGGATGGCTGCCGTTGCGTTTGGATAGCGTTGTTTAAAGACGTGTTGTCGTTCTCGTAAACGTGCTTCCCATTCGCAGTGGATAGTAATCGGCACAGGAGTGTGCTCAAAGAAGTAGCAAAGCCACTCCTCCTCTTCAATTAAAAGGTTTCCTGTTGAAGAACCCATGAAGATTTTTATTCCGGCGACTTTTTTGGGGTCTATTTTTTTGATTTCTTCTGCGTGTTCTTTAGAGGCGCCTAAGTAAAAGGCGTAATTTGCCCAACTTTGTTTTGCTGCAATGTGGCACTTTTTTTGTATTTGTTCTATGGTGGTGGTAGGGGGTTGGGTGTTGGGCATTTCTATATAGGAGGTGACGCCACCAGCAATAGCGGCTTTGCTCTCGGTGGCAATGCTCCCCTTGTGCGTTAACCCAGGCTCCCGAAAATGAACATGCACATCTATAGCCCCAGGTAATAAATACCACCCTTTGGCTTTAACTTCTTTAGCCCCTTTCGCTGAAATCCCTTCAGCAACTTTTTCTATGTAAGGCGGAACTATAAGGACGTCTTTTTCTTCTATACGTCCCTCATTGACTATCCATGCTCCCTGAATGAGCCACCGCTCAGGCATGCATCCTGAAATAACGCTGATATAACCAACTTTCCTTAACCCGCTTCTTAAACTTCTCTAAAGTGTTTTGATGCAAAACCGATAAATCAAAAAAATAGGTCTCAGGAGTAATTTTCCCTTCTTTAATGGCTTTTTCTACTTGATTGAATGGAATAAAAAACCGCTCTTTTGTCTCAGGATTTTCAAAAATTAGAATGGCAGGAGAAAGGGTTTGAAGCCCGTTTCGCTCTACACTTTCTCGCACTAAGCGATGTAATTGGTCTGATGCGCAACCACAAACCTCTTCTTCACTTTCTACTTGAATAAATTGTTGTTCTACAATTTGGAAATGCCCTTTTACAGGTTCGCCATGGCGATTCCATTGTTGTAGCGATTCGCTTAAGGTGTTTGCTAATTGTTTTTGTGCTTCTGAATTTAGTTGTTTATTTACGGGGAAAATCCAAAGTTTAGGCATAATGCCGCTTCGCTATTTAATTCGGGCGCAAGATACAAAAATTTTTATTTGGCGTCTACAAGAACCCCCCCAACAATGGGAACTTTTATTTCAGAAGCGACAAATCGCTTATGATTTAGCAGAATTACAACGACGCAAAAAACTGCATAGAAAACAGCAGTATTTTGCTACATTATGGTTATTGCATCAATTAGGGATTTCAGGTTATGGTTATGATGCGCAGGGAGCGCCTTATGTGGCGGCTAAAGGGCAGTATGTAAGCATTAGTCATACCCATCATTATTTAGGGCTTGCTACAGCACCCCATCCTATTGGATTAGATATAGAGGAATCGCGTAGAACTATTCCTCTTGTTTTGCATCAAAGAATCTTAAATGATACGGAGCGGGCGCATTGGGATGGGACTTCGGCAATGTTGTTGCGTTATTGGTGTGTTAAGGAGGCGGCTTATAAATTGGCTTGTAAATTACAATTACCACCCCCTGCCGACTTCTCCCGTATCCTCGTTGATTTTTCTAAGAAAAAAGTACACCTATATAAC
>WFXK01000071.1 GCA_015490695.1 Bacteroidota bacterium
AAATAGAACTCCATTGCAAAAGCACACCTGCTATGATTAAACCCACAGGTTTAAAAGTCAAAACAAAAAAGCCTGCAATCACACCTAAGAGAAAAGCGAAAAAAGAGATTTGATTGGGTGTAATGGCATACGAAGCAAGCCATCGGCTTATTTTCAAAGAAATAGGACGATTAACAAAACGACTTACAGGACCATCCGTAGCTTTTTTTAATTGTTGAAAAAGTTTGCTCTCTGCCCATTTTGCTTCTTTTTCACTGTCTACATCTATCCACCAACAGGGCTCAATAGGCACGATAAAACTTTTTTTCCACTGCGCTAAGACTTGAATACCATCGCTTAATTGGTATTTTCCTCGGGTAACACTTTCTTGTAAAGCAGAAAAAATAACGGGTGTACAGACGAAAAAACCGCAATCTAAAGCATTCCAAGTACGAAGTCCCTTTCCTATTTGAACAATACCATGAATATCATTAACTTGGATTCGTGTTACATCTTCTTCATCTAAGGGAAAGGTAGGTCTGCCCCGGTACGCTGCTAAGTAGACACGCTGATGGGTTATCGCAGTAGCTACATAATTACTTGCTTTTTTTAACAGAGAGGGTTCATAGATATGGTCTACCATAGTAAGGTAGAAGGCGGGGTAATGGCTCAGGTGCTTTTGCGCACAAAGCACTGAAGTGCCATTACCCCTTTCCCATTGAGGATTAAAGATAAAATGGATTTGTAGTTTTTTTATTAAAGGATGGGCATTTTCTCGTAAATAGTTTTCAATTTTTTCTTTTTGGTATCCTGTGACGATGAAGAAGGTATGGACGTTAAGGGTTGTATGGATAGTAAGCAGGCATCGTTCTATGAGGGTTAGTCCTGCTATAGTAAGTAGGGGTTTACACGGGGTTAAGGGTTTGAGCCGAGTACCGCTGCCCGCTGCTAAAATCAGGCAAGGTGGCGTCATCCCCTCCATGGATAAACTGCTCTAAAAGCATTTTCGCAAAGGCATCAGGGATTTGCTTAGGAGGATGCTTCATAAAATAAGCAGAAGCAGCATACAATACCCCTCCCTGTTTACGCTCTAAAGCCAATTTAGCAATCCGTATCGCATCTATCACTACCCCTGCCGAATTAGGCGAATCCTCTACACTAAGCCGTAACTCTAAATGCATAGGCACATCGCCAAACAACCGCCCCTCCATCCTTATAAAGCAAATTTTGTTATCCTTCAACCAAGGAACATAGTCACTGGGTCCGATATGAATAGCACGTTCTGGCAAAGGCGCATCCAACATAGACTGAACTGCCTCTGTCTTAGATACCTTCTTAGACTTCAAACGAGAACGATTTAACATGTTTAGAAAGTCGGTATTACCTCCGAAGTTCAACTGATAAGTTCTATCTAAGGGGACCCCTCTATCGGTAAACAAGCGCGTTAGGACCCTATGCACGATGGTTGCTCCAACTTGGCTTTTAACATCATCGCCTATGATAGGCAGGTTTGCTGCACGGAAACGCTCTGCCCATGCAGAAGAAGAGGCAATAAAAACAGGAATACAATTCACAAAGGCACACCCTGCTTGTAATGCTGCTTCAGCATAGAAAGCGGTTGCTTTTTCCGAACCTACAGGTAAGAAATTAACCAAAACCTCTACTTGATGTTTCTTTAGTGTCGCTACGACCTCTTCCAAAGTAGGTTCTTTTTTGTCTGCAACAACAAAAGTTTCTTCATCGGCGTACTCTTTCATGTGGTCTGAAACACCATCTAAAACCTTTCCCATGTAGACGGGAGCGTCCATGAAAGGCACAGAAGGATGAAAAACAGTAGTGCAGTTCGGTGGTGAAAAGATAGCCTGTGAAACATCTTTTCCGACTTTTCGGGTATCTATGTCAAAAGCCGCTACCACTTGGATGTCGCCAGGGGTATAGCTGCCGATACGCCAATGCATTAGCCCTGGTACCTTCTCCTCTTTGCGATTACGATAGTAATAAATGCCTTGCACTAAGGCACTGGCACAATTGCCAACCCCTACAATCGCAACCCTTACCTTCCCTGCCATACGCCTATCGCTTTTTTATGGCAGAAAAAATAAGGGTGTACTTTGCTTTTTAAATACAAATTCCATGCCAAATAACCTTGTGCAGTAAAAATGTCACAACCATTGTTTCAATAATGCCCCAACACCATAGGAGACTGTAGCGGCAACAGCACCCAGTAGTAACGTTTCTAACATTGCTCGCCAACGGGAAACCGCTACTACCTGCGCCTTTAAAAACCCAATCCCAACAAAAGCCAAAGCAGTCAATATGCAAGCCCATAAGAACAAATATTGCTGTGATAACGAAAACACATAAGCTGCCACATAACTGATTAAGGGAACAAATCCAACCAGTACAAATGACAGAAAAGTTGCCACACCGCTCCACAAGGGTTTTTTATCAGGTGGTAATAATCCTAATTCCTCTTTCATCATGACATCCACCCAGCGGTCTTTATCCGCAGTAATGGTCTCTACAATCGCTTCTAACAAAGGGCCTTGGAATCCTTTTGCCCGATAAATCTGGCGAATCTCTTCTCGTTCTGCATCGGGTAGATGCTCTACTTCCCAATATTCTACTGCTTTGTGTTTTTGATACTTTTGCCATTCGGTTTTTGCTGAAAGGTAACTACCAATGGACATAGATAATCCATCGGCGAACAAATTAGCAAACCCTAAGATAAGCACGACGGAGGGGTCTAAATGGGCGCCTACGCTGCCTGCAACAACGGCAAAGGTCGTTACACTGCCATCAATACCGCCATAAACAAACTCTTCTAAGTATTGATTGAAATGGTGGTTTACGCCATGTAAACGCTCTTCACAATGTTCTACTTTGGGCTCTGCCATAATAAACCAGCGCCAAAAATAAAGCACTTTCAGCAACCACAATAGCCATGTTCACAAGGATAAAAAGCATTGTTTCTACACTCGGATAAAGCAGCCACAAGTTTAAAAACGCGCCATTGATACATAATTCTACTCCTAAAAAACGCCACAAAATAGGTTTTCTGAAGAGAATCAGCGTAATCCCTCCTGCGAGCAATACAGCACTAAGAAACATCTTCTTGTAGTTGGATATGCAATTCTTGTAATTGTTCCTTAGAAACGAATGAGGGGGCATCCATCATAGGGTCTCTGCCATGACTGTTCTTAGGGAAAGCAATCACTTCTCTAATAGAAGGTTCATTGCATAGGAGCATTAGCCATCTATCTAATCCGAAGGCGCAGCCGCCATGGGGAGGCGCTCCATAAGCTAAGGCTTTTATAAAGAAACCAAATTGTTGCTGAATCGCCTCCTGCTCCATTCCTAAACACTGAAAAATCTTTTGTTGCAAACGCAAGTCATGAATACGAATGCTTCCACCTCCAATCTCATGTCCATTGATAATTAAATCATAGCTCTGTGCACGGACTTTCAAGGGGTTGCTATCCAGCAAAGGAATATCTTCTTCATAGGGCATGGTAAAGGGATGATGACAACTTTGCAAACGGCTCTCCTCTTCATTCCATTCAAATAAAGGGAAGTCTACAACCCAAAACACTTTCCATTGTTTATCATCAATCCATTGCATTGTTTTTGCCACCTCTTGTCGTAATGCTCCCATAAAACGGAACGCTTTTTCTGCATGTTCATCAGCAATAAAGAGCAACAAATCGCCTTCTTGCGCTTGTGTGATAGTTTGTAATTGTTCTATAACAGAAGTGTTCTTCAAAGGTTTTACAATGGTTCCTGTAGGCTCAGGTGAGGTAAGTTTAATGTAGGCTAATCCTTTTGCACCGTGGTGTTGAACGAATTTCGTCCACTGCTCTAAGACTTTTCGGCTTAGGTTGCTTGCTGAAGGAACCCGTAATGCTGTTACCGCTCCCCCTGCAGCTGCTACCTTTTTAAAAATATTTAAAGGACTCTCTCCTAAAATCGCAGTAACTTCCGTAATAGGTAAATCAAAACGCAAATCGGGTTTGTCCGAACCATAGCGTTTCATCAGAAACGAATAAGAATAACGGGGAATTTCTCCTATTTCTACTCCGAGTAATGCTTGGAAAACTTTTCGGACGTAGCCATCTAATAGGGTTAAGACATCTTCCTTGGTTACAAAAGCCATTTCTACATCTACTTGAGTGAATTCGGGTTGTCTATCGCCTCGGAAGTCTTCGTCTCGGAAACAACGAACGATTTGAAAATAGCGGTCTATGCCTGCAATCATTAAGATTTGTTTTAGGATTTGCGGGGATTGCGGCAGTGCAAAAAATTGTCCCGGGTGCAAACGCGAGGGAACAATAAAATCCCTTGCACCCTCAGGAGTGGAACGAATTAAAAAAGGCGTTTCTACTTCTAAAAATCCATGGGATTCAAAATATTGACGAGTGACTTGATAAAATTTTGCTCTAAGTGCTAAATTCCTTTGCATTTTGGGGCGACGCAAGTCCAAGTAGCGGTACTCCATCCGTAAATCTTGTCCGCCATCGGTCTCATCTTCTATCAAAAAAGGCGGAAGTTCTGAAACATTTAATACTTCTACGCTATCCAGAACGACTTCTATTGCTCCTGTAGGCAAATTAGGGTTTTTACTCTCTCGTTCTACGACCGTTCCTTCTACTTTAATCACCCATTCGCGTTGAAGTTTGCGGACTTGTTCAAATAGTGCTTTATTATTTTTTTCTTCTATTTTTAACTGGGTGATTCCATAGCGGTCTCTTAGGTCTATGAAGATTACGGGACCTAGGTTACGGATTCGGCGAATCCAGCCACAGAGGGTAACTTTTTTTCCGATGTCGTTAAGGCGGAGTTGCCCACAGGTGTGGGTGCGATAAGCGGTTTGCATAATAGGGGCAAAGGTAAACAAAGGTTTTGAGCCCCTTTATTGGCAATTAGTTCCTTCAAATAGCGAGTAGGTTGCCGTTCCTGTAAAGTTATTTACTTCCACAGTAATGCTCCATTCGCCTGGGGTACCTTGTTGGGTGCAGCCTGTATCGTAGATGGCGCCCAGTCCTGCGCCGAAGCTCGGGGTATAGGTTTTATCAAAGACGACTTTTCCTACGGCATCTTTGATGATGAAGCGGAAGCTTCCTTCAGAGATATTGACGGTGATGTCGTATTCTGCTTTAGCGGCGGTATTGTTCCATGATGAGGTTCTACTGCCGCTGCCGCCGTTGCTGGTGACGTTCCCATCGCCTGTAGATGCATTAAAGTCAAAGGTTACGGGAGGGTAGACGCAACTGCCGTCATCTACCTTGGCTTTAGGGTCGTAGTTTTCTGCAGCAGGGTCTGTACACCCCTTACGCTTACAGCCGAACATCCCCACAAGGGCTGCACTAATCAATACAATGAGAAACGTTCGCATCATCGTACCGCAGTTTTTTTCTGCCTAACCCCTAAAGCAAACTTTATGCCACAAATCCTACTTTTGAAATTGAAAACGCTCGCTTTGCTGATAAATTTCTCTTACTTTTGGAGTTGTTAATTCCATTTTAACAGAGAACTTTACTTCATCTGAAAGCAAATAGACGCCTTCAGCCGATTTAAGCTGTTTTTCTTCTTTCCATAAGGCACCAAAGTCGCTTCTTGAAATCTTTCCTTCTACTTCAAAAGCTGCTCTGGGTAATCCGAAAAGAGGGTCTTTGAGACTAAACCCTTTGAAATATCCTGTAAAAGTTACTTCTTTGGTTACATCCTTTATTGTCAAATCTCCTATGATTTGTAGGCGTCCTAAGCTGCGCCAGCGCACCTTTTTTGTTTTAAAATGGATCGTTGGATAGCGTTTCACATCTAAGAAGGCTTCGCTTTTGATTCGGGCATCTCTTGGAGGGGTTTGCGTGTCTATGCTTTCAACCCAAATGGTGAATTCTCCTTGAATGTCTTTGAAATGCGGAGGTGTAGCAGTAAAGTATCCTTCAAATTCCCGAAATACGCCCTCTACTTCTATTAATCCCATGTGCGTTATGCTCCATGATACACGAGAATAAACAGGGTCTACTATCCAAACATGCTTCTTAGACGACTTTAAATGGTTATTGTAGGTATTCAGAGACTCTTGTTTTCCCAAAAATAAGCTGAGTAACTTTTTTAGCATTGGTTAGATAAAAAATTTGCGCAAAAGAAGCATTATAAGTACAAAGTAAAAGGTGAATTTAAGTGATATTAGTCACATTGTATTGTGATTAATATCACATTATGGTAGAAAAATTCTATACTGTTTTTTTGTTTAAGGTTGGAATAGGAGAAAGTAGTTTTTATTTATTGCCCACAAAAGCGATAACTTTTAATTCAATTGCAATAGGTGTAGGCAGTGCTACGACGCCGACTGTGGTTCTACAGGGTTTATGTTTGAAGTATTGTGCGTAGATGCGGTTAAAGGTTTCAAAGTCTTTTTCTATGTTGGTTAAGAAGACAGTGACGTCTACGATGTCTTCCCATCGGGCACCTGCTGCTTCAAGGATGGTTCGTACATTTTCAAAAACTGCTCTACATTGTATTTCTATATCGTAATCTATTACTTTCCCTTGTTCGTCTAAGGTTACTCCAGGGATTTCTTTGCTGCCGGGTTTCCTTGGTCCTATACCTGAGAGGAATAAAAAGTCGCCGACTCTACGGGCATGGGGATAAGGACCTACCGGCTCAGGAGCGTCTTTGCTAAAAATAAAGGGTTCCATGGCAACAAATATAATAGTTTACAAGCGATTTCTAAGAACTATCTGTAACTTTTACCCCAAAAATTTCCATAGTGTTTCTTTTCTTCTCTTTTTGTTTTGCTCCTTGCTATGGAACGCTACTTGCAGTGGCTTTGGTATAAAAACCCTTGGCGAAATCCTTTAAAAACAACGGAAGGAAAATTGGTTTATATCCTTTCTCCAGGTAAATGGAATCATTCCTACGGACCTGATTTCTTAGAAGCAACGATTGAAATAGAAGGTACGCAATGGTTCGGTGCGGTAGAAGTACATACCACTTCTAAAGAATGGTATTTGCACAGTCATCACAAAGACCCTGTGTATAATCAAGTTATTCTTCATGTGGTTTATGAATCGGATGGAAAGCCTATTCGGAGGGCAGACGGAACAAAGGTTTTTGAAGTCGCTTTAAAGGACACGATTGCTAAGGAAGTATGGAGCGATTTATGTCAAGAGCAGCCTATGTTATGGTGTCGTAAGTTTTCCCAGGAGCTTCCTTCGCTGGTTGCTTTGAACATGGTTGTTCGTTGTGCGTTTGAGCGTTTGGATTATCGTGCAGAGCGGTTATTGGAACGTCTTGAGGTGTTGAAGGGGGACTGGCAGCAGTTAATATGGGAGCAGTCGCTTTATTATGCGGGCGCGCCCAACAACAAAACCGCTTTCCTCTCTATCGCACAACAACTCCCCTATCAAATCATCAGCAACTACTTAGAAACCCCTGAAAAAGCAGAAAGCCTTTTACTGGGTGTTGCCGGACTACTAACTCCTAAAGATGCCTATAGCAAACAACGGTATCAGCAATGGCAGAGTTTAAAACAGCTATGGCAGCTTACTCCTTTGAACCTTCCCTTACGATGGAATGGCCGTTGCTTTAACCATCCAACACTGCGTTTAGTACAAACCCTTTATTTAATTGCCCATCTCAAGGGTGTGGAAAAATTCTTAGACCCTCAACTACCTCCTTCACTAAAAGAAGTAAAAGTCCCGCTGTATTGGCAACAACATTATGCTATTGGTAAACCTTTACCTATGAAAGGTAATGCCATTCCTTCTTTGTGGCAACGATGGTTAATCAATCTTTACGTGCCATTACAAATTGCATGGAACGCTTTCCACAATAGAGCAACGACTAAAGAATGGATTTTATCGGTGTTAGAGCGACTTCCTGCTGAGCACAATCACATTACAAAGCTGTTTCATCCGCAAATCCTTTGTATGAAAAGCGCTTTGGAAAGTCAAGGAATTTTATCTTTGTACAAAGATTATTGTCTTAAGGAACGATGTTGGGAATGTCTTATTGGAAGCTATTTATTGCGTTGTGCAGTGTCGCATACGCACAATCGCTCTGCTGTGAATACTTAGGTTTTCATTTTGGGAAACCATTAAAGAGAGACAGCGCTATGGCTTGCTATCAAAAGGGAAGCATGGAAATATGTAAACTGCCTTATAGCCTTAAAGACGGAGATATTATTTTAAAAAAGGTAAAAGCCTATGTTTACCGAAATCAGCTTTACATGGTTGTTTATCAGGTAGAGGGGCTTGAGCAATCAGAAACGTATTTGATGTATTTAAAAATGCGTTATGGTGAGGGGAAGCAGAAGGGTTATGCTCCTCATTACGAATGGGAAAACGAACAAATACGATTAGTTTATGACAGAAATCTTTTTTCGGGAAATACGGAAGTGCGATGGGAGTATTTACCGATTATTCGTCATTTAGAAAAGCAATATAGGAATGCTTATGGTTTCTGAACGTAGGGGTAGGTATTTATGGCGGTATAGCGACCTTCACAAGGAAGCAGCTTTAGTGCGGCATTTAAGTAAGACCTTAGGTTTAGATGGTGTGATTGTGCATTTATTAGTACAGCGGGGTTATCGTTCTGCAGAAGCCATTGAACAATTCATAGCTCCGACATGGTCACATCTTCATAATCCCTTTTTGATGAAAGACATGGATAAGGCTGTCAGCCGCGTTATAAAAGCTTTCCATAACAAAGAACCTATTTTAATCTATGGGGATTATGATGTAGACGGTACAACAGGGGCAGCACTGTGGAGCTATTTCTTAAAACATCGTCAACATCCCTTTGAATACTATGTGCCAGATAGGGAAAAAGAAGGTTACGGACTTTCTAAACAAGGGATTGCTTATGCAAAAGCGAAGAATTTTTCGCTCATCATTGCTATTGATTGCGGTATAAAAGGACACGAAGTGATTGAGATGGCAAACGCCTATCAAATTGATGTGATTGTTTGTGACCACCATGAACCTGGTGAGACCTTACCGCCTGCTTATGCTGTACTAAACCCCAAACGAAGCGATTGTACTTATCCCTTTAATGGATTAAGTGGTGCTGCTGTGGCTTTTAAATTGCTTCAAGGAGTAGAACAACAACTTCCAAGCCATTTCCCATGGCAACACTATGCAGATTTATTAGCCTTAAGTGTGGTTTGTGATTTAGTTCCTATGCGAGACGAAAACAGAGTCTTAGCTTCGTTAGGATTAAAAAAGTTAAAAGAGGATCCTATTCCCCCTTTAGAAGAATTGATGCACATTGCCAGTGTTAAAGCGCATCGTAGGGATTCGGTTTACACCGCTTTATTTCAATTAGGTCCGAGGTTAAATGCTATGGGGAGGCTTTATCATGCTAAACACACTATTGCCTTTTTACTTAATGAACTCTCTGCAGCGCCTCTCCATCTTGCCAATGAAGAAAGAAAGTCTATTCAAGAAGCGATTTTAAAGGAAATTATAGAGCATATAGAGAAACATCCTGAAGAGTTTCGGGATGCGATTGTGCTATGGAATCCCCATTGGGAAGCAGGAGTGATTGGCATCGTTGCGGCAAAACTGGTAGAACGCTATCATCTTCCAACACTGCTTTTAACAAAAGACAGCAAAGGCTATTTAAAAGGTTCTGGACGTGCTCCCGAAGGATTTCACCTCTATCAAGCACTAAAACATTGTAAAGACTTCTTAGTTAATTTCGGTGGACATCAAGCAGCCGCCGGATTACAATTAAAAGAGAAAGATTTTGATGCTTTCAAAAATCAATTTATTGAATACTGCAAACAACATTTTCCACCTCATATGCGTGTTCCAAGATTATTCATAGATTGTAATTTACCCTTTGACCGCATTAATTATTCGTTATTTAAGCAATTAAAATATTTAGAACCTTATGGACCTGAGCACCTTCCTCCTACATTTGCTACACATAATGTGTTACTTACGCATGTAGAAGATAGAGGACACTATCTACGGCTTTATTTCAAAAAAGATTACATCACTTTTGAAAGTTACTTATGGAATTACGAGCCTTATAGTTCTGTTTTACAAGTCAACCGGTATTATCACATTGCTTATCATGTAGAGGAGTTATACAATACACCTGGAGCACTTTGTTTAACAATTAAAGATTTGATTCTTGTTGGGAAGTAGTTTTATTTAATATTGAGGAGTGTTTTCACTGCAGGGGGGCGAATAGTTCTGTTTTTAGAATATCTTTTAACGTTTCGTTTCAAAGAAGCGTTGTAGTAATGCTTGTGCCTCGTTTTCTACGGAAGGTACTTTAATCATTTCCACAGGAAGATGGTTTAAATAGAGAGAAACTCCAAATTTAGGTTGTTCAACAGCGTAGAAAATCGTTTTTATACGCGCATGCATAGCGGCACCATAGCACATTAAGCAAGGTTCTACAGTAACAATTAGCAAGCACTCTTCCAGATATTTCGCATTTAATGTTTGCATAGCGGCACTTAAAGCGAGCATCTCAGCATGGGCAGTCGCATCTTTAAGTCGCTCCACTTGATTAAAACCCTTACCTAAGACCTTAAAACCATGCATTACGACTGCTCCTATGGGAAC